>JAURQB010000073.1 GCA_030836365.1 Bdellovibrionota bacterium
CTATCAAAAACTTTTCCATCAATAAGTGTTCCATGATAGTGAACTTTTACTGTATCTGTCGCAGCTGGTTTTTTGCCTGTTCCTTCTTTTAGAATTTTATAAGCAAAACCTTTGTCGGATTTCTTCCCACCGCCGGCGACATATTTATCAAAATATTTCTTACCAGATTCTTTTACTTTCTCCGCATTTTTTTCCATTCTTTTACGGAAAACATTTTGAACTTGGCCTCTATATTTAGCCAAGTCAATTGACGCTTCTTTACCCTTCGCTGAATCACGTAACCCTTGAACAATCATATCAATTTCAGCATCTTTTAAATCAATAGACTTAAGTCTAGTTCCCATTAAAGAGCCCATTGCGTAGAAAGTTTTATCGTCTTCTGATTTTGGTGTAACCTCTTGCTTGTTACAAGAAATGCCAAGCGCTAAAGCGACAACCGGCACTAATGTTTCTAATTTTTTCATCTATATCCTTCCTTGATTAATTATCAGTGACTAAAGTTTACCCTAAAGCAAACAAATCCTGCAAGCTTACCTAATAGACTTCAACCGTGAATGTCTAAGTTTTTTCTTCTCTCCGGCCGGTAATCGCATATTGCCATCATATAGACCGCCTTCCCAATTTCCGTACATGGCATTTGGAAGCACAATAAACTTACCGCCAAAATGCTTCTTATTTTGATCAACAAGCGCATTTCTCTCTACAGTGCTATCGAGTTCAAAAATTTCAGAAAAATCACCAAGATTATCACCCATGAGTAAAACAATTCGATGGTTTTTTAAAACGTCTTCACGTCGACTTTTCTTTGAGCTGTCTTTCTCTCTCAACATCATGTTTTCTTTCTTTACAGGAAAACCAAGCTCGACAAGATTTTTATAAGTAGCATCAAATCCAACTACTTTTCTGTTTGTAATATAGAAAACCTCTACGCCTCTTTTATGTGCGTAGTTTAAAAACTCTATCGCACCTGGAAGTGCTGTCGCGCTGGCCATATCAATCCATTCTCTCCAGCCTGTAGGATAAGAAGTATTGTCTAAAATACCCTGTGCCTGAAATGGACTGTTATCAACAATTGTTTCATCAACATCAACCACTACTGCTCTCGTTTTTTTCGATGAGCGACGAAGATCTTGATCAAGTTTCATCTTAGCAATATTGAACGCTTGGTAAGATAGAGCTCTCGCCTCCCCTGCATTTTGCGCCCATAGCGTGGCCATCGTAAGGTGTTCTTGATTAGTAGTTGAGCATGCCCCAAGAGCGAGCATCATTGTCATCACTAAAATTTTTTGCATAATTTCTCCAATATCTAATTTTTAAAACCCTGATTCATCCAACGCTTCATTGGCCAACTGGTCACACCGTTCATTTTGAGGATGCCCACTATGGCCTTTAACCCAGATATACTCAATGTCATTGAATTTGGCATTAAGCTCTGTAAGTTTTTTCCAGTACTCTACATTTTCCGGAGTTTTTCCATCGCCCTTCTTCCAACCACGCTTCATCCAGCCCGAAACCCACTTTTGAACACCATCTACCACATACTTTGAATCGCTATATACTTTTACCGGACAGCCAAACTCAAAGCCTTCCACCTCTTCAAGTTGATTTAGCCCCTGGAAAGCTCCTTCTAACTCCATTTGATTATTTGTGGTGTGAACCTCAACACCACTAGAAGTAAATAGCACCTCTCCTGCGCTATTTTGCGCCATCGCTCCCCAAGCCCCCGGGCCTGGATTACCGCGACAAGCACCATCTGAAAAAACGGCGTAAGCATTTTCAACATCTTTTATTTGAGAGGGAACCGGGTATACCCCCGTGCCTAAAACCGCTCCCTCGGTATCATCTTCGATTTCTTGCTCAATTAATTCGGCGACTTCATCAATTAACTCAATTGCACCCGTCACGTGCTCCAGTTTAGAATAAAGAAATCCAATAAATTTTCTTAGTTGTTTTTTTTGCATTAACTTACACCAATTTCAAAAATTTACGTTTACCAACTTTGACGACTTGTCCGACCATTTCAGTGGAGATAATCATTTCCCCATCCGTCAATTTATCTCCATCAACAATACTCACGGCATTTTGTTTAATCATCCGGCGCGCCTCTCCTTTTGAAGAGAGAAGTGACGAACTTACCAGTACATCAACGAGGTTCATCTCTTGAGCAAGTTTGAATTCAGGAACATCATCAGGAAGTTTCTTCTTTTTAAATACATTCTCAAACTGCTCTCGCATTTTGGCGCCAACTTCTTCACCGTGAAAAAAGGAAACTACTCTTGAGGCCAGCTGTTTCTTTGCTTCATTTGGATGAAACTCACCGCTTTCAATGGTGCGCTTTAAATGGGAGTACTCGTCTGATTCCATTTCAGTGAGGTATTGATAATATTCCAACATGATGTTGTCCGGAATACTCATCACTTTTCCGAATTGATCAAAAGGCTCATCATTAATAGCGATATAATTATTTAAACTTTTGCTCATTTTTTGAGAACCACAGGTCCCCGTAATTATCGGCAACAGCATCGCCACTTGCGGCCGCTGTTCTTTATTTTTTTGATAATCACGTCCCATTAAAACATTAAAGCGTTGATCGGTGCCACCAAGCTCGACATCCGCTTTAACATAGACGGAATCAATTCCTTGCAGTACGGGATAAAAAAGCTCATGTAGAGCAAGCGAATTTCCTTGATCAAGGCGATTACTAAAAGTTTCATGGCCTAAAAGTTTGGCAACTGTTGTTTGTCCGGCCCATCCCAAAACATCCTTTAAGCTCACATCTGAAAACCACTTTGACTGGTAACAAACCTCCGTTTTATCTTTATCTAAAACTCGGTAAATTTGATCCATGTAGAGACTCGCATTTCTTTTCACCTCTTCGTCACTTAGTGGCGGCCGACTTTCATTCTTTCCTGTTGGGTCTCCAATACTTGCCGTATAATCCCCAATAATCACCACACCAATATGTCCGAGATCTTGAAACTGGCGCATTTTTCGATAAGGAACTGTATGGCCAAGATGGACGTCAACATTTGTTGGATCAATTCCACATTTTACTCGGAGAGGTTTGTTTTCTTTTATTGAATGCCGTAACATTTTCTTAAATTCATCCTCTGGAGTAATTTCACTTGTTCCAAATGAGAGTATATTCCATTGTCTGTTAAATTCTTGCTCTTGCTCAGGAGATAATTCGATAGGCTCTTTTTGACTGGACATAAATTGACCTTCTATAAAAAATATATGGAAAAAAATCACGACACCATAACCCAAAATCAAGTATTTGCCTATTATTTATTCAGTGCTATGCTTGTATGAAGCAAGTCGGGCATGAGACTTTCCAATGGCAAATCTTCATGATAGTTAAGCCCATCTTAAAAACGAGATAGAGGTAGAGGATGAATTTTACACCACTTAAATCTGGCGTTAGCGTTGAGGGCGATGAGATTCAGGCTTTTCGGTCAGAGGACAAAGCACCTAAATACAATTACCTCATGGCCGGAGTTCACGGTGATGAAGTAGAGGGCGTTTATATTCTTCAGGAGCTATTTAAGTGGCTACAACAAGAAGAAGAAATAAGTGCTCCATTTATTGTCATTCCCATATTAAATGTAGATGGATACCGCTCACAAACTCGGGTTAATGCTCATGGTGTCGATTTAAATAGAAATCTGCCGAGCTCAAACTGGAGCGAAAAAGCAAGAGATGACAAGTACCACCCAGGGGAGTCGGCTCTATCAGAGCCTGAAAACAAATACTTAGTTAAGCTTTTTGAGAAATACCCACCAAAGTTTATTCTGACGCTTCATTCTTGGAAGCCCATGCTTAACTATAATGGTAATGATTGTGAAAAATACGCCAAACTTATTCATGAGCACAACAACTATCCAATAGTTGCAGATATTGAAGGACATCCCACACCCGGATCCCTCGGAGAATTTGGGCCTGAGAACTATGATGCTCAAGTCTTAACTTTTGAGGCCCCATTAATTAGTGAAGAAAAATCCCTCCAGCAGGTTTGGCAAGAGAATGAATTAGGCCTTAAGGCATTGTTGAAATCCGCTTTACTCCAATAATTTAAGACGTGGCGGCTAAATTGAAGCCTGAGAGTTTCATAATCTAAGTGCCTGAAATGACACCTCGTTTTCTTTGTAATATTTACAATAACAGTCAAACCAAACGCACCGCATGAAATAAATTGATACTCTGGATTAGTTAGGATTCACCCACATGAGTCCACAATTCTGATGTAGGAGTTATTAATGTTGCATTCGCTCACCAAAAAACTAAGTCTCATTTTAAGTATTTCATCAATTCTAGGGCTGACAGTTTCATGTACCAGTGATCTGCCTGAGATTGAATCAGAAAACATGAAAGAAACTGTTTTTTCCATCGACTCTTTTTCAGCTAGCATCAGAGTTAATTTAAATGAAGAGATAAGAGCAAAAAGTTTACAAAAACTAGATCTAATTAAAACCCAAAACAATTATAAAAAAGTAACTCTTAATTATGTATCAGGTGATGAATCTCTAAAAGAGCTTGTTCAAGATATAACTCTCAATCTTCCCGTAAACACTCCCTCAAGTTTGGAACTAAAGTTTGATGTAAACGACTCTCAGCTCGTTGTAAAAACCAATTCAATTCAAGTTTTAGATAAAAACCAATACCGCTCAAATCAGAACGTTTACTTGTTTCAATATCAAATTACAGGATATGGAATAAAAAGAAGAGTTAAAAATCAATTAGGGGAAGAAACACGTAATATCGAATTTCACTCAACAACTAAAGAAAGTGCAACCCACATCAAGATAAGCTCTCCTTTTTTAGAAAATGTTCAATTAGGAGGAATCGACACTTTAAGTGAGAGTCAAAAAACTTCTATTTTTAATCGATCCAATTTAATGAAAAATATTTTTACATTAAATGAGGTCTCTGAAATATTTAAAAATTTAGAAAAAGAAAACTCGATTGAAGATTTAAACTTAAATAGTGAAAAGTTATATACATTCTCAAAAAGTAGAAACCATCTACTTATTCAGGAAGTAATTACAGAAAATGAACTAACAGAAATAGAAAAACAAAATATTTCCTTAAACAATAATTCGGTAGTTCTTCAAAGATGTAGCAATGAAGTTAAGACCAAAGCGAAGCGACAATCCTGTTATTTAAGATCGGTTGCGAGAATTGCGGCAAGCGATGTGGTCATTAGGCCAAAGCAAGACTTCAACGGGAAAAACTTGGCAATCATTGATCTTGAAAATACTGATTCACAGAGTTCAATAATATCTATCGTCGGAAGCTCATTTGAAACGAGTGAAAACGATAGACAATCTTTTTTAATTAACTCAGATAAATTAGTTATCGACAAAAATGAAATTGATTTTGATGCCGAATATATTTATCTACCATCAACTCACGGAACACCTAGAGATGTTGTTAATGCAGCACCATTTTTTCAGGGACAAGAGAGAATTGTAAAATTAAAAATGAAAAAAGAGGGCCTTCTTGTTTACCAAGAGGATCCAGACAGTAGGTTTCGAGATAATGAGCACAATGAATCTCCAGTATTACTTATTGGAGGAAGTCACTTAGACTTATCATGTGAAGAGGCCGATTCAGATGGAAACTGTTTAAAAATAGATAACACAACTAAATCTTGGGAGGAAAAGAAATATTTCCAACCAGGCCTTGATAAATTTAATCACCTTCAAACAAATGAAGTAGATCTTTTTACTCTTGGCGGATCTTGCATTTATGAAGTCTATTCAAAAATGTCTCACGCAGAAATTAAAAAAGGTGTAATCAATGTAGAGCAAATAAAAACCTACAAGGTTGCGGAAAATTCAAGATGTATGGTTGAACTCTTCTATGACGACAATTTAAAGAGTTCAAGTTTCACAGTTAAACACTTTTTTAGTCTCGTCCGACTTAATGACCTGGCTTCAACAGATTATAATAAGTTTAATTACCCACAAGAAAACCACCAATTATTTGGCTTTTTTAAAGATCAAAACACTGAAAAAGGTCAAGACTATACAAGTTCAAGAGAGCGAACAAAGTATCTACTTAATAGATTCAATCCTAAAAAAGGCGAAATAGTTTACAAGCTATCTGAGGAGTTTGGAAGAGCAGGCAACAAATACATTTTAGACGCCACAAAAGACGTTGTAGAGAAAATAAACAACTCGCTTAATGCAGCAAATACAAAACTTCAAATTAAATTAGAAGATCCATCTAAAGTATTTCCAGGAGACCTTAGAAACAACACTCTTGTTTTAATCACAGACCCATTAGCAAACGGACTCTTAGGTTATGGGCCAAGTGTTTCAAATCCAAGAACTGGTGAAATTCTTCAAGCGCACACAAACATGTACCTAGGTGTTTTAAGAACAGGAGCAAGAAGAACCTATAAATTTATGGAAGAAATGGCGAAGGAAAAACCAATACAAGCTGTCTCCACTTCACCATCTATATCATCAAACGGAACAAATAGATTAATGAATCTGCCATCACGGGCAAAGCAAAATATTTCAGGCATAGAAATAAGTGTGAAGACTCAAGAGGCGCTTGAGGATCACGGCCATCACCTACATGCAGATGCACCTGTTTTTAATCATCAGGTAGAAATTAACGAGCGCGACTACATGCCTCTAGTAGGAAATAAGGCTGATCTCGATAATGCATTTAATGGTGTTCATGCTGGAGACTTTGAAAGTTTAATTTCAGGGCCAAGCCTATTTGAAAAAACATTAGATTTTTACGCAAAAAACAACGCCTTTCACGAGGAGGCGATGAATTTCCATGCGCTAGGAAAAGTGATCATCCCAGAAATCAAAGAGATCCCTGGCATTGTCAAAAGCAATGGAGAGCTTCTGAGCTGGGAGAAGCTCAACACTATCCAAAAAGAAAGTGCGATCAAGATTATTGTTGCTCATGCGTACAAGACAACTCTTGCTCATGAAATTGGCCATAACCTTGGCCTTAGACATAACTTTCAAGGATCTTTTGATAAAGATAACTTCTACACAAAAGCAGAACTTCCAAGTGGCAGCAAACATCTTTCACCAAAATACAGTTCGATAATGGACTATGGAGCAAGTGAATTAAATGAACTTCCAATTCTTGGTAAATACGATATCGCCGCTTTAAGATACGGATATGCAAATGAAATAGAAATGGAGAATGGTAGCATTCAAAAAGTTGCGGGTGACGATATATTAAGAAACTTAAAAAGAAAGAAATATCTCTTCTGTACAGATGAAAATGCAGGAGGTTCTATCGAGTGTAATCGTTTCGATGAAGGCTCAACAATTGAAGAAATTGTTGATCACTACATTAGACGCTACAAAAATAGCTACACTGCTGCAAACCTTAGGGATGGAAGGCAAAGCTTTAAGAGCTACAGCTTACCAAGATATATTCAATACAAATATTACTCGATGATGGGGATAAGAGACGCCCTAGATAAGTACAACTTTTTTAGAAGTATATTTGGACAAGAAGCACTCAACGGCCAGTGTCCAGAAATGTACCCAATATGTGTTCAAGTCAATGATGTCTATAGAGCAACACTTAAGGCCGGAAATTTCTTTAGAGAAATTATCAACACTCCTGACTTAACTTGTGTCATTGAAAAAGCAGGACAAAAAACCTTGAAACCATTTACTCAACTCTACAATAAAGTAAAATATGAGAGTAATGAGGATGTCATTACAAGTTGTTTTCATTCGGATATTGCAAAAGCTTTAGATACTGGTGAAAGCATTGTCGCAGAAGGTGGAAAATTACTTAATGATCTTTCAGGAACACATTCGCTCATCAGGAGTCAATACGACATTGATGTAAGAGGTATCTGGTCTGACAAGCTACTTGCAGTTAAGATGCTCTTTGGCAGAATGAGTGGAAGTGACCAAACTGCTGGTCTGTCACCATTGTCTTTCATTGAACACCCTGAATTTTCAAATGACTTATTTGGCTACATCTCTCACTTAACTTTGGGTGAAGCACTACCAAAAGCAAATAAATTTACAGACAAAAATGGAAATATGATTGATGTAAAATATGAGCTAAATCAAGATATTTATTTAGCAAGTAGACCAACCTGGTTTCCAACTTTAGTTTTTGGCTTCCCTCCGTACTCAGGAGCAGACTTAAATGAGCTAATACTAAAGAATATTTATAAATCAAATAGAAGCACCGATCCTCAACTGAGAGATCACACTAAAATGATTAGAGAAATGATCAGCATCTATAAGAAATCATATATATCAGAAAATGAAACAGATGAAGTTCTAACTCATATAAGTGGCACGGAAAAATTCGTTGCGGGTAAGGGGAACCAAATTGCATATACAATGATCTCAGTCATGAAAAATGCATTGGAGCTAGCTACCGTTTCACCGAACCTGGCAAAAATTGTTCTAGATAACAAAGTTAACCGAGATGCACCTTCATCCTATAGCGCTGAGGAAAAGACATTCTTTAAACTTGAAGATCAATTAATAACAGCAATTGTCGGATACTTTAGCAATAATCCACCAGACAAAACACTTGTGGAATATATGGCGATGGTGAAAAATATTGACCTCGCCCAATCGTTGTTGAATGCTCAAAACTTAGGTCACCCTAGACTAGTTGAAATACAAAAAGATAAATCGCAAATATACTCGACAAAGGTAACATGCGACAACGCAAGAAACCTCCCTGACACTCAAGGAGATGCGCAACTTAAGCAACAACTATGTAAGTTATATGATTTATTATGGAGCAAAAATAATTCGATTCTATACCTTAAGGGAGAAGGTCTACTAAAAGATCGTGCCGAGGCTTACAAAACTCGTATCAAGAAGCTACCTTCACAAAACTCAAGTGAGTATAACTTTATTGAGCAATTAATGGAAAACTACTAACCATGACAACTAAAATGCAGTGCTACCAGTTAGGACAATTAAACCTTAGCTAATTTTAAAAGCCGTTAAAAATGGCAAAAGTTATAAAAAAAGCCCTCATTGTAAGAGGGCTTTTTTTATTTTATTCATTTTAAATAGCTCTATCGATCAAACTTAATAACTTCAACAGGACAAGCTTCAGCAGCTTCTTGGATACGAAGACCATCTGTTAGAGGAGCTCCGCTACGAATAACACACGTTGCATCTTGAACTTCAAAAACTTCTGGAATGATTGTTTCACAGGCATCACAAACAATACAGCCTGGCTCAATCCATACTTTTTTAACGTCAAAGTTTTCTACAGCAGCTCCCGCATCGCCTCCAGTAGCCCCACTGAAATCCTCTGCAAATTCAGGGTTGGCCGCAATTTTTAATTTAGCTCCCCCTGTTGCTGGAAGAGGGTCCGCAACAAAACTTCTCTTAACTGTTGGGTACAATACCTTAGGAGCTTTACGTTCAAATTTCTTTTTATATTCATCCATTGAGAATGGAGCAAGACCAAGCTTTTTGAGAAATTTATCTACAGACATCATATACTGATGAGATACTCCATCAGCACTTGCACTCACTTCAACCATAATGGAAGCGTCCATCTTTTCCGGCCCTGAGATAACTTTAATTAATTTCCCCATACTCGGCCCAAGATCTAAATCTTCAGCAAAGTTGGTGTTACCACCAGTGTATTTAGACTGGATTTCAATTTGAGTCGGAGAACCAAATGGATTATATAAAGCAATTTTGATTCGATCAAATTTAGCAGGCTCCTTGACATGATTCCAACGAAAGCCGAATGCAAAACCATTCGCACCTTTTCTGGAACGTAAGAAATCTAACCGTGGACGCCCAAAAAAGAACTCTCCACCACCGATTAAAAAGTTAAGCCCGACAACGGTTACCACAAGACCAGTGGCCATGATGATCGCAATCATCATTGTTGCAAATTGAATATTCAAATCTAACTCCTAAAACCTATTTGATTTCAACAATCTAGCAGAACATTCTTCATATTTGAATTAAATATTTTGATTAATCTTCGGAAAAATTACTCTCGGGGCCAAAACGCCCGACTGCAGCTGCACCAACCCCCTCAACAAATGCTGATCAGAGAATATCCAAATATAACTCCCCTCCGGCACTGCTTTAAGATCTCCTAGGCCAATGTTATCAGAAATATCAGCTAAATTATTAATATCGAAATCATAAAGAGAAATTCTTTGCCCATTTTCCACTCTCTTCATTAGCATTTCACTACCAAAAAGCTTTTTAAATGGAAAAAACTGACTAGGACAAACAGAATGGGAGATCATATCATAGGAAACTCCACGCATAGGCCACTGCTCTTTCGTCAGCGCCAAATTAACACTAATGGCCCCAATGGACTTTCTTTTAAGGCCATCCAAATGGCCAACAGTTCCCATTTTCTTTGCCATGTCCTCAAATAAAGTTCGAATATAAGTGCCGCTTGAGACCTCGGCACTGAACGTACAGTTATCTTCAGAACTCAAGAGCGAAAAATCTGATATTTGATATATAGTTCTCTTAACCGGTGGCTTAGAGATTAAGATACCCTCACGAGCATATTCATAGAGTGCTTTTCCATTATGTTTTGACGCGGAGAAATGCGGTGGAGCTTGCCAATACTCTCCAATAAATTCTTCACAAATTTTATTAATCTCAATACTGGAGGGTAGCTTCACTTTTTCGGACACCGTAATCTCTCCGTCACAGTCCCCTGTTGTGCTCGATGAGTTGAAAACCCCTGAAGCAAAATATGTTTTGGATAAAAACTCTTCAAATAGAAAACTTAACCTCGCCGCTTGCCCGATTGCGATTAAAAGAAGCCCTTCAGCAAATGGATCTAGAGTACCTAAGTGGCCAATCTTTCCAAATCCAAGAGGAAGATTGTACTTAAAATGTTTAAGGACATCACCAGAATGCAACCCTCTGGGCTTATTTACGAGGAATATTCGAGGAGGAACAAGACAAATTGATTTTTTCGCCATGATTTATCTTAGTAGCGGCCTGACTTTTTTTCGCTTGCTAATATCTCATCAATTTTTTGTTCTTCTTCGTATTGGTTATCATATACAAGAGATACTTCGGGAGCTTGTCTCATCTTCAGGTTAACAGAAAGCTGTGTTCTAATTTTACCCTTCACTCGACTTAGAGCATCTGTAATTTCTGCTTTTTTACTCGAGTCAAATGTGTCCCAAAAAATTTTGGCGCGAGAGAAATCATTAGTCAGCTCAACTTTAGTGATGGTCAGAAATTGCAGACGTGAATCACTAAGTGTTTTAACAAACGTATTAACGATCTGTTGTATTCGCTCTTCTGTTTTTTGTTTTCTAAAGTCTCCGCTCATTTTTTTCTCTTTTTATTTTACAACCCAGCTTCAGCTGACGCTGCTTGCTCATCCTTTTTTTCAACATCTTCAAGAGTTCTTTTCTTCTCAACCGTCATGTAAGCTTCAAAGATATCACCGTCTTTAATGTCATTGAAATTTTCAAGACCGATACCACACTCAAGGCCGTACTTGACCTCTTTAACAT
The DNA here is from genome assembly GCA_030836365.1 of Bdellovibrionota bacterium. GTDB lineage: Bacteria > Bdellovibrionota > Bacteriovoracia > Bacteriovoracales > Bacteriovoracaceae > UBA1511. The sequence goes on from JAURQB010000073.1 coordinate 11,492, forward strand.
CATCTTTAAAGCGTTTGAGAGAAGACATTTTTCCATCAAATACAATCTTGCCAGAACGTAAAAGCCTGATACTACAACCAGCTGAAATTCTTCCATCAACTACGTAAGAGCCAGCAATTACACCCACTTTAGGCACACTGAAAATATCACGAACCTCAGCTCGACCAATAAATTCTTCCTCAAACTCAGGCTCAAGAAGACCTTCCATTGCGAGCTTAACATCATTGATTAATTCATAAATAATTGAGTAAGTCTTGACGTCAACGCCTCTGGCCTCTGCGAGCCTTCTAGCGGTGTTAATTGGTCTCATGTTAAAACCAAGAATAAATGCACTAGCCTCAATTGCAAGATTGACATCATTATCATTGATTGCGCCAACTCCGCCTCCAATAACTTTAATCTCTACTTCTGAATTAGATAGATTTAGTAAAGATTGCTTGATGGCTTCATAAGATCCTTGAACATCGGCCCTAACAATTAGGTTCAATGTTTTCACCTCACCTGCATCAGCTGCACTTGCACCAAAAAAATCTTCAAGACTTACTTTCTTTTTAACTGGTGCACTTTCAAGTTTCTTTCTTTCATTTACTCTATTAGCGACAATCTTTTTCGCTTCACGCTCATTTTTGACAACATTTAAAATATCGCCTGGATTTGGAGGATTATCTAATCCAAGAATCTGTACTGGCATAGATGGCCCTGCAGATTTTAGGTCTTCACCAAAGGAAGACATGAGACTTCTTGCGCGTCCAAAAGACTCTCCGACAACCAGGCTTTCGCCTTTTTTAAGTGTTCCTGATTGAACTAAGACTGTTGCAACAGGGCCACGGCCTTGCTCGATTTTAGACTCGATAACAACACCTTCTCCTTGCCCCTTAGGGCTAGCTCTTAACTCCATCATTTCCGCCTGAAGGGCCACTGCTTCTAGCAACTCATCAACTCCATCACCGTTAAGTGCAGAAATATGACAATATTGAGTATCACCACCCCACTCCTCAGGAGTAAGTTCGAACTCTGTTAATTCTTGTTTAACGCGATCTGGTTTCGCTGCTTCTTTATCCATTTTATTGACAGCAATAATCACTGGTTTACCCGCTTGCTGACAGAATCTAATTGACTCTTTCGTTTGAGGCATTACACCATCATCTGC
>JAURQB010000074.1 GCA_030836365.1 Bdellovibrionota bacterium
AAGAGTTTCTTTAAGTTTTTCATTTTTTATTTCTAGGCCAAATTTACTGGCGAGCTCGGCCAGATTAATTTTTTCTAAAAAGGCACCAAGCTTTGAGCCTTCTCCAATCAAATGTGGGTGATTAAAAAATACTCTAAATAGATGCCAGTAGGTACTTGTAAAGTAACTGTAAACGAAAGAAACGGCAGTGACCGCTGCTGCGCCAACGGGGCCTGCATGAGCGGACCAGGCAAGCGGCTTAACAATCAAGTTTTTAATGGGAATAAATTTTGCGGCCGCTCTTTCTTTTGGCGTTGGAAGTTTGGCGATGTCTTCCGGAGTATTTGCCAAACTTACTTTTTGAGTACCAAAATATGAAACGACTTTTGTGGCGAAATTTTTGGGCGCATTAAGGTGAAATTTATTAATAGGTACGACAATTCTCGTTACTTCAAAACCTCGACTACGGGCCATTTTTTCTGAGGCCTCAACACGTCTTAATTCTTCAGGGCTTGGAACATCACTGACAAAAGAATAGAAAAGTGAGCCAGGTTTTAACTGATTGGTGACTTGGGTAAATGATTGCTGAATTTTATCTTCATCCTCTATTGGATTAGAAATATAAGGTGTAATTGTCTCAGGTGTTATATCTCTACTAATTATTTCTAGCGCTTCTTCACAGGATTGATCGGGGCACGGGACTGAATTAGAAAGTGAAATATTCGGAATGATTAGAACGGCAAGCAGGGCCCATTGCTGGATTACCTTCATTAAATTTGTAGTTGCTAGTTGCACCCGAATTCCCAATGTTAATTGTTCTAAAGTTTAATATTAAAGTTTCTTTAAAATTAAAATGTAACTGGTAAAAAATACAGGGAGAAAATAACGTAGCTGGAGCTAAGTTCTCAAAATGATGATTGTTTCATTTCTTTGAAGACAAGTCCTCCACCATTGTAGGCATCAGTCTCCCGTAGGTTTTCTTGCCACAGGTAGAGCTTACCCAAGTTACTTGTGCCATAGGGCATGCCGTTATTATAGGTTTTACAAGTAGGCATTGAGCTTGCTCGTTGACCTTCGCATGTAGTTACTAACGTCGCGTTTTGATTAGTTGATAACTCTGTATAGTCTAAATAACCGCCACTCCAAGTTTCTTTGGAGAGAATAGATAATCTTGTCCAGAAATAAAGGTTTTTTTCGTGATGAAACTTGAGATCAATCGTTGCTAATTTATACTGGCAAAAACCGCCTTCTTGATAAACTGCGCGAGCGATAAGGCGATCTTCTTCAAAAATAAGCTTTCCCTCTAAATATTGAGAACTAGGAGCAACGGCAATGCCGCCGATACCTACATGTACTTTCGCACAAAGAGGATTTGTTGATTCAAGTGTAATTTCAAGACTTGAATCAGATTCTTTTAATCCCTCTAAGCGAAATGAAATATTTAGCTCTGATGAAAAAGCGGAGTAAGTTAGTAAAAGTATTAAAGTGGCAAATGAAAGTTTCATGAAATTATTCCTGTTATCAAGAGCTTATTCCAGCTAATTCACATGATGAAAATACAGAAGTAAAAATTACATGAAGGAATTGAGGTTTCTTCATCTTTTTGTGATTGCGCAATAATTACACATCTCTTGAATTGAGTACTTAATTCTCTTAGATTCCATGAAATTTACAATTTGGGATTCAAATGATGAAGAAATTATTTACCGCATTTATTTTTGTATTATTCACTTCAAACTCCTATGCAGGGCTGAAATGTTTAGATGGATTAAGAAGTATTATTTCTTCTTCGTCTTCAAAAAGTTTTAAGGTTGTTCGAAGACATGACCGCTACTGGCGATATCGAAAATATGAAAACGGCGAAAATTTTGTCGCAGCAAAAAATAAACTAATTTATGAAATCGATTTTTGGTCCCAAGTTGGAGAGCGGGATATTCGCTTAAGGGAGTTGAGAAAGAAACAAGCCCGCTCACTGGTTAGTGAAACAATTAAATTGGATCGTCCAGAGATCTCATTTGTTATTCTTCGTCCAATTTTTACAAAAACTCAGATTAGTTTTTTTAAGATGCAACGAAATAATTTGATCACTGAAAAATTATTGACTGCGAGAAAATATGTCACCGAAGGCAACTTAACTAAAGCACAAGAAGTCCTAGCGGAGTTAAAAAATAATTATCAAGTGAAGGAGACAATCGGTGCTAATGTTTCACAGATAGATCGAGTGCTGACTCAACTTGAAAATAATAATATTGATATCACAATTAATTTTGCCAAAAAGTATGCTGAGTACACTGAAACCTATGAAATTCTTCATGCATTAGCGAGCAAGCCTGGGAAGCTCCAAGCAAAGGCGAAAGAGGTATTAGATTTATTAAGCCCGATAGAATTGATTACAGAGCAGTTTGAGCATTTTGCTCACTTTGAGCCTATTGGCCATGTTAATAAAGAAATGTTGAGAGAGATTGTGATAAATAACCGTATTTCTGAAGTGATTTATCTGAGACATGAGCTTCGCTCTGAAAAATGGAGCTCCATTATCAGCAGACTTTCCGCAACGCAAATTTATGAACTCACTGATGCGATTGTAAAAAAGTTTCCATGGCTTAATACGCCATCGATAAGGTCGCATATTCGCTACACAGTAGACAATAAAGAGATTCTTACTCATTACCCAAATATTGATCGTATGGTAGCAGACGGTAATTCACCAAAAGTCATGTGGGAGTATTTGTTAAGCTTAGACGCAAGAGATCGGACAACAGATTCTCTTATTCGAACATTCTCCAGAAGAATTGATACGAGAGTTGAGTGGAGAAGTGTTAAGGAGTATGGAGCATTACGTGCAAAAAAACTGAGAGAGCAAGGCCATAATTATGATTTAGAAGTTAGGCTATATGATAAAATGATTGAAATGGAGAAATCTGTTTTAGGATTACCTCCGCTTGCACCATGGCACAGGTCAGGTAATACACAATTTGTTCGTTTTATTATCGATGGTGTTCTTCTTGGTGCATTTGCGTACGGGAGTTACTACTTCTTAGGAGACCTTCTTCCTGATAATAAAGAGGAGGAAAAAGCGACGAGCTCTAGTTTGCCAGACACAACATCGAGCTCTAGCTCGGCTGACACGACATCTAGTAGTGTGACAAGTGGTAACAGTACTACTGTTACAGAGACTGCGACTTTGACACCTGAGATAAAACCATCTTCGAATGCTAATACAGAAGACATTGTTGATGCCATTGAAAAAGCAGCAACTGATGTATGTGGACAATTTGCTTCATGTCCAGTTGGCCCAAACTAGAAATTAGATAGATAACCTTTTATCTGATAGAATTTCATTTTTATTTGTTTAGAGGTAAAAATGGATTTCTATCAGACTGTATCTAAAAGGCGAAGCTCAAGAAAATTCACAGACAAAGAAGTACCCAGGGAAGTGATGATTCGCGCTTTTGAGGCGGCGATTAAAGCACCGAATAGTTCTAATATGCAGACTTGGGATTTTTACTGGGTTAAAAATGAGGACAAAAAGAAAAAGCTCATCAAGTATTGTCTTAGTCAATCTGCAGCAAGAGAGGCAAAAGAGCTTATTGTTGTTGTGGCAGATCCTAAAACCTGGAAACGGTCTAATCCTAGAATTATCAAATATGCGCAAGAGGTTAAGGCACCAAAACTTGTTAAAACCTATTATGAAAAACTGATTCCTTTTACTTATCGATGGGGATTATTTAACTGCTTGGCACCATTTAAGTGGATCATGAGCACGGTGCTTGGTTTTTTTCGCCCAATTGTTCGTGGCCCTTACACGAGAGCTGACCTTCAAGAAATTAGTATTAAGTCAGCGGCGCTTGCCTCTGAAAACTTTGTGCTTGCTATTGAGGCCGAAGGTTTTTCTAGTTGCATGATGGAAGGACATGATGAGCGAAGGATAAAGAAGATGTTAGGACTAGGCCTAAGCGCTCGAACGGTGATGGTGATTGGAGTCGGAGAGCCAAGTGAGCGGGCATTATGGGGACATCAGTTCAGACTACCCTTGGAAGAAGTTCTTCACGAGATATAAAAAAGGGCCCAGATTATGGGCCCTTTTAAATTTTCCTATGGTCTTTTTGCCGAGATAGTATGGAGAGAGTCTATTTCTTTTCTCATGTATTTATAATCGATGTATAAATAACCGCAGTCGCCAGCACCAATTCCCCAAGAGTTCTTTACGATAAAGTAACCCTCTTCTGTTGCTCTTGT
>JAURQB010000075.1 GCA_030836365.1 Bdellovibrionota bacterium
GCTTTTACGGCCAATTTCTTATCTCCATATTGATGGGCAATTTTTTTTGCGGCCAAAGATCCGGCCCAATGAAAAAGATAACTACATGCATGTCGTTGAAACTTTCCCCGATACTCCCAGATTCCCGAGTCTGGCAAATCAAAGCAATTGTCAATTTGCTCCAAAATTTGATGAACAAGATTGATCGGAGGGCGGGCGCCAGATTTTTTCACACGTGAATCTGTAAAAAGCGGCTCAAGTGCCAATATCATTTGGCCAAAAACATCATATTGTTTTTGTTTAAAGGCATCGTTTCCAATTCTTACCGGAGGGTTATTTTGATATCCGGCAAGAGGTAATTCCTTTTCCGTCAGATCTGCACTTCCGTCAATTTTGTATACCGGTTGAAATGAGCAATTTTCATTACCTACAATATTTTGAATCCAAGTTGCATACTTTTCGGCTTCATGGAAATGGCCAAGCCTGATGAGCGCAGTGAGAGTGAAGTAGCTATCTCTAATCCAACAATAACGATAGTCCCAATTTCTTGTCGAATTTGGGTATTCTGGTAGAGAAGTTGTTCCACTCGCAATAATCGCTCCCGTATCTTCAAATTGGTGTAATTTTAAAATTAGGGCGGAGCGAATAACTTCATCTTGATAAATAGAGGGAATAGAGGTTCTTCTGACCCAATTTCTCCAGTATTCTTTCGTTCTACTTAAAAAATCTTCGGCAGTTCGCTCAAGCGGAGCTTCAAGTGGTTGTCCCCAGGTGAGCGCTAAATAAAGCGTTTCTGTCAGAACAAATTCACTTTTGTTCATGACTTTGGTGAGAGAGGCGTTGGTGGTGAGCCTGACTTTCTCTTTTAGCCCATTGTAGTTAATTGAATTACTACCTTCATTTTGAGTCGCAATAATTTCTCCGTATTCTCCAATGGGACGACAGGATATTTTGATCCTCGGCGCACCTGAGATCAACTCGACTTTTCGATAGAGGGCAATCGGTTTGTGAACTCGCTCAAAGTTTTCAAAACGAGGAGCAAAGTCGGTAATTTTGTAGGAGCCTAGGCGTGTTGTGATTGTTGTGACGAGAACATTTGTATTAGGCAAATACTCTTGAGTCGATTCATATTTTTCAAGGGGAGAAATGGAGAATTCTCCTCCTTTTTTGTCATCAATTAATCCGCCAAAAATAAAGCTCGAATCAAAGTGAGGCCAGCACTGCCAAACGATATTTGAGTCCTTTCCAACGTAGCTCATGAAAGAGCAATTTCCAATAATTCCAAAAGGGTAAAGATGTTTTGAAGTTGTCATAATAGAATAGTAAACTAGGTGAAGTTTATATCCTAGATGGAAAAAAGATTGAGCATAGAGAGAGGTTTTTTTGGGACGTTGGATTATTGTTAGTAACCGTTTACCATTTTCATACGATGCTAAACAAAAAATATTGAAGCCAAGCTCTGGAGGTCTTGTCACGGCCATTAGAGGAATTAAAAGTCGGGAGAAAACTCTTTGGGTTGGGGCCGTACCCGAGGAAGTACCGATGACTAAAGTGAGATCTCTAAAAGATCCAAATGGAATTAAGTATGACGGCCCTAAAATAAGTAATGAAATGTATGAAAAATATTACAATGGATTTTCTAATGATGTGTTGTGGCCGATGCTGCATTATGAAAGTAATCGAATAAAGTATAAAGCAGAAAACTATGAAGCCTATAAAAAGGTGAATCAAGAATTCGCTAAGTTTTTAATTGATAAAATAAAAGACGATGACATTGTGTGGATTCATGACTTTCATTTGTTTCTACTGCCTAAGCTTTTAAAGCAAAAAAAGAAAAATGTGAAGGTTGGATTTTTCCTTCATGTTCCATGGCCGAGTAGTGAAACGTACCGGCAACTGACGCCTAGGCGTGAAATTTTAAATGCACTTCTTCATGCCGATTTAATTGGTTTCCATGACTATAGCTATCTAAGGCATTTTGTGAATACGGTTTACCATTTTCTCGGAATCAACAGTACTCAAATGGAGATTAGATCAGCATTTAACAAAACAGAGTTAGGAGTATTTCCTGTTAGTATTGATACAGATGATTTTCATAAAAAATCGATGTCAAAAAAGACAGTAAAAGAAATTGAAAAGTATGCCCTCGACGGTGAGATGAAAAAAATTCTGGGGGTCGATCGTCTTGACTATACCAAGGGAATAGACTTAAAACTGGAGGCGTTCGAGCAATTTCTCATTGATTACCCTGAGTTTGTCGGCAAGGTTCAGTTTATTCAAGTGGCCGTGCCCAGCCGAACAGATGTTCCCGAATATGCAGAATTGAAGCGCTCCATTGAAAGTAAGGTTGGAGAAATTAATGGTAAATTTGGCACTCTAAATTATTCTCCCGTTAAATATATTTTTAATAGCGTTTCCACTCATGAGCTGATGGCGCTTTATCGAACAAGTCATGTTCTTTTTGTGGCCAGTAAAAGAGATGGAATGAATCTCGTTTGCCTTGAGTACGTAGCGGCCCAAAAGGGACTTGATCCAGGGGTTGTTTTATTAAGCGAATTTGCTGGCGCCATCTCCACTTTATCTCACGCTATTAGCATCAATCCGTTTAATATCAATGCGACTAGTAAAAGAATTTATCAAGCGATGACAATGACTCAAAATGAGCGGCTTGAGCGCTACCAAATAATGTATGATTATCTAAAAAATTATAATGCCTCAAACTGGGCCGAATCATTTATTGCTGCACTAAAAATGCATCAAGTGGAGAAAAAAGTGGAAGTGAAAAAAATAGCGTCAGTTGAAGACGTTAAAAAGATAACGAAAAAATATAAGGATCGCCCGACAGTTTTATTTTTAGATTATGACGGTACACTTGCCCCTATCGTTGATGATCCAGAGAGTGCAATTATTGATCAAAAAATTTATCAGATTGTAAAAGACTTATCGTTGAAACCAATGACACAAGTTGTGATTGTGAGTGGGCGCGGAGAGGCATTTTTAAAAAAGCAGTTTAAGGGAATAAACTGTTATCATGCTTATGAGCATGGGGCCTTATTTTTTGATTATCAAACCAAAAAACTACGAAATCTAATTAGTTCAAATAAAGATAAATGGTATTTTAAGGCGATTGACATTATTCGTGATTACACAAAAAGAACACCGGGCTCTTTTTTTGAAAAGAAAAATTATGCGATTACATGGCATCACCGAAATACGACGAATGATTATGGAGAGTTCCAAGCGCGAAAACTTGCTCAAGATTTGAGCGCCACATTTTCTCACTTACCTGTATCGGTTATTGTTGGAAAAAAGGTCGTCGAAATAAAAGCTATTGAAGCAAATAAAGGACGTTTTGCAGAGTGGTTTATGGAGCGCTATGGAAGCCATGCGGAGTTCTCTTTGGCGGTTGGCGATGATCGAACAGATGAAGATTTATTTGAAGTTGTTAATAAATTTGGCGCAACGGTGAAAGTCGGTGAGTTTGATAAAACTCATGCCGGTTATTATGTAGAGGAGCAAAGTAAAGTTGCTCCTCTACTAAAAAGTTTATTTTAAATCTGGCAGTAATTCTTTGTTGGAGGCTGGCAAGATAATTGATACCTGATAAGTGGGTTTTGTCCAATAAGGTAATTTCCACGAACATTACTGTCTGCGTGAATTCCTTCGTCGCCACTTCCACAAAGAATTTCAAAATTTACTCTTAAAAATTCAACGCCTTCATCCTGCATGAAGTTATGATTTTTCATGTAATTTCCGATTGCCTGAGTGGCCCAGTAATCGGCAACGATTTCACCAAGATGCTTCCAAGTGACAGTTTTATAACAAGATTCTCCTGTTCCTTTTTGACAACTTTTTAAAACAATCTTATTCCACTTAGATCCAAGAAAGTTACAGGCGTATTTTCGGATAGATGATTCTCTTTTTTCACATTTTGTCGTGGTCTTAAGCATTTTTTCTTTGTGTTGTTTTTGGCATCTCGAGTCGTCTTTTTCACATACATTACCGTCTCTTTTATTCAATCCAACAGCTAATTCTTTTTGATAGCAATTTGCCATTGATTCGTATGCTTTTGAATATTTTCCGGAGTCAAAGTGGTGAGAAATTTCGTGAGCAAGAATCAGAAATATTTCATTATTTAATTGTTTTGAATTTTTGAGGGAGTTTAGTTTTACCAATAACCCTGGACAAATAAGAACATATTTTTTCCAGTCAGCAGTGGTGGCAAAAGCATTAACAGTCATGCCGTCCATTCCACAATGAGCGCGCCATAGCTGCTTAAAGTAACTACTGGTTACTTTTGTCCTTTCCATAAAATCAATATAGTTACCAACAATCACTTTTTCATTGATGATTTTTTTGAACTTCTTTTTATATTTCTCAGATAGATGAGACTTTTCAACAGAAATTGTTAGGTATTTTTTTATCTCATCAACATTGGCCTTACTCACAATGTCTTTTTCAAAGTATCCTAATTTTTTTTCTGCTGCATAAATTATTTCTTGGTTAATTATTTTTTCTCGCGCAATGTATGTTCGTAAGCGTTTAAGTAATCCTCTTTTTGGAAGCTCTACTTCAATTCTTTTTTGTGCATTCTCTTTTGCTTCTGTCGCAATTTCTTCTTTAAGCTTCTCAAACGCATCGATGCTCTCTTGGGTTTCTTCTCGGTTACACATTGTTAGTTCAGGTGATTCACAGAAGTTTAGCTCAACTGCTTCGAGCTCATTTGAATAAGTGTTTTGAGAAAAAAGAATGAATAGGATGATGGGTAATAAGTTTTTCATTTAAGAAGCCTTCTTTTTGAAATTGATCTCACTGGACTCTTAACTGTAAAACTCATGATGGTCTAGAGTTTTTAGGATGTTGGTAAAAATGTAATAGGGTAAGGTGCTGATTTTACTTGAGCTTAAAAGCGATTGGGAAATATGAGGTTTAAGCTAATGATATCTTGGGTAAAGCCTTTAGGCCCATCACCAAGAAAGATCATATTTAAGCTTTCATATTTTGCTTCAATTTCAACCAGCTTTCCGATAAGAATGCTGACGCTGGCCTCCGGGGCAAAAAGAGTCGGCAGTTGATCTGTATTGGTAATAGACATCGAAATAAGCGCACCTGCTTTGATCAGAAGAAAGCTCAATGGTTTAAAATCCCATTCTTGTTTATAGGTTGCAGCTTCAGAAAAATTATTGGCGTATCTTCCTCCTAAGTCGAGAGCATAAAATGTTGTCCCAAAAGATATCTTGCCAATCAACGGTTGGGTTTTAATTTGATAAAGAGCGTGAACGAGTAAGGGGGTTCGCCCATTATATTCCTCTTCTTCGTCAGGGGCGGTTGGATTGTTTCCGGCTCCAGGGTTAACAGGATCGGAAGTCATGAAACCAATTTTTGCATCTAGCAGTAAGGAATGAGATTTATCTTCGTTAAAACGCATGCCTAAGGCTAGACCGACCTTGTCGTTATCCACTGGGTGAGTTGATTGAAACTGAGCAGCTCCAAGCTTGAGAGTGAAAGCTTGAGAATTGGAGCACATAAAAATAAACAGAGTAAAAATAATTTTATTCATAATGGATAAACCTTTTGACGCTCTAAAAAGTGTACAATACCATTTTAGAAATGAGGACATCTTTTTTATTACCCCTAGTGAGTTTGCTTTTATCTTGTAGCGCTAATTTTTCAACCGGAGATGTATCTGCTCTGATTGAAAATAAATCAGCTGCTTTTTTAGTTGATAGTAGTGAAGAATTTTCAGTTTATAGCGGCTATGGTTCTGACTGTGCCCACCCAGGTGCCCATGTTATTTTTGATGGGGACGGCGTTACGAGAAATATCTATGCGGTTGCTGATGGAATCGTATCGCGAGTTGATCTATGTGAAACGGCGGGCAGTCATAATAAGTATAATATTTCGCTTTCATTAGGACTTGCGGGGGCCGCTCCCGTCTATTTTGAGTATTCAATTGAGCCATTCGATGGAAAGCCTTGTGATAGCGATGAAGAATATTTTAAGTCGGCCGTTTTTGTTGAAGAAGGCGATGAAGTGAAAAAAGGGGAGAGAATTGCCACTATTACTCCTGGGCTTACAAGTGCCGGTAGTGCTCATATACATTTTAACTTAAGTGCTGATGGAGCGACTATTTGTCCTGAAATTTTTCCTGCAAGTGATTTTGATGAGGATATTATTGGAACAAATAGAGACGCCGGTTGTGTCGCACCGGCAAATTCTCTTTGTCTTGAATTAACGAGTTCAGAAAAGCCTAGTAATCTCGTTAGTGAGGATTAATTTAAGTAGTTTAATAATGTAAAGGCATCAGCTCGCCCGCCAACACAATA
>JAURQB010000076.1 GCA_030836365.1 Bdellovibrionota bacterium
AAATGTCCAACAATGGTTGGAGAATAACCAATCGAAAAAACTTTAAGGTTAATCAAGAAAAATTTTCAAAGTGGACAGATGATCTCTCTAATTTAAAAAGTATCCTCATTTTAGATGCCTTAAATAAAAACCAACTTCAAGTAATAGAAAAAGCTAAAAAGTCTTGGAACAGAATAAAGATTGTCATGACCACGGCTAAAAATAAAATCTACGAATATGACATCTACCAAACAAATAATTTACGGATAAATAGAGTTTCTAATAGTGAATATATTCTTATTGATAAGTATAGAGCTTTCCCTCTACTGCTTAGTAAGGACGCAAAAAAGCTCCTCAACGTAAAGCTGAGGAGCTTAAAAAATTAATTAAGAATAAAAAACTATTTCAATTCTTTGTGAATCGTGTGTCTTCTCAAGAATGGATTGTATTTTTTAATTTCAAGACGATCTGGAGTCGTTTTCTTGTTTTTTGTTGTCGTATATCTTGAAGGACTTTTTCCTTCTTTTCTTGCTTCTGTACACTCTAATGTAATAATAACTCTAGGCCCTTTCTTCGCCACAATAACCTCCGGACAATATAAATCTCACGCAAGCTACCTAATAATATAAGGCTTGGCAACCTAAAAGAGTTTTAGGTAAGGTATCAAAAATTTTGGAGCAAAATGATGATTACCCAGGAAAATTGGACTCATTGTAATTACAAAGTAGGAGACTACTCTGTCAGTCTTTCTACTGGTGGTGATATAAATAAAGAAAACGAATACTTAGAGCTTTTCTTTGTCAATAAGTACTATGGAGAAGACCTACTTCATCAAGAGGCTTTTTACTCTCTTAATTCTGCACTCAATTCAATAAATACAAATTTTGAACACTGGGACTTTGAAGACAAGGGGATCGTTGAAAATTCTTCAGGATGCTCGTCTTGTCAGGCACATTAGTAATGATAATTGCTTGACATTTCACTCATTACAAACCAAATTAAGCCAGATTATTTTTAGGATACTAGCTGAAATTGAAGAGGATATAACATTATGAAAAAAGGTATACACCCAAATTATAGACCGGTTGTTTTTACAGATGTAAGTGGTGATTTTTCCATCCTAACGAAGTCTACAATCGAGACATCTGACACAATCAAATGGGAAGACGGAAACGAGTACCCACTATACAAAATTGATATTTCGAGTGCTTCTCACCCGTTTTACACAGGTAAGCAAAAAATTCTCGATACGGAAGGAAGAATCGAAAAATTCAAAAAGAAATTTGGAAGTTCTTACGCAAAAAGACTTAAGAAGTAGTCTAAATAACCAATTTTTAATGACCGGTGAAGTGTTAATTTTACATTTCACCGGTTTTTTAGTTTAAGCATTCCACTTTCTGGTATTACTCCTTAACTAAATATTGGTAGGGTTCCGTATGTGCAGGTTGGCATTTATTATTTTCTTTTTATTTCTTGGAGCAAATAACCTATTTGCAAATCATGAAAAGTCGATCCGTTATTCGAGTGAAGAAAGCAAGACAAATATTGTTGAGGTTAAAATCTTTAACATTATTCAAAAACTACAAGATGCTCAAAACCAAAACAACACAAAACTAGAGCTGCATTATCAGCAAAAATTAAAGAAATTAGTTAAGCAGTTTGATGACTTTGAAGTAGAACTTCCTCAAAGTATTTTCTAAAAAAAGGGCCCTAATTAGGGCCCTATTATATCTTCTATATAAAAGCGATACTAGAAGTCAGAAGGACGAACAGTTTTTCTTCCATTTTCTGAGCATCTGATACGTGCTCTTTCTACTAAGTCATGAATAACTTCGTTAAGCGCGTCAAGTGCGTCACCAGAAACATTTAATGTATTTTTTCCAGATCCTTTTAGTGCTTCTTTTGTCTTTGAACCAACTAATAACATTTCTAAGTCTTTCTTTTTGCTCATTAGTAACTCCTAATAAAATTTTAATTTTAGAAATGATAACAACAAAAAAATCATTCGCCAAAAGATAAAATTATCTATTTTCCTAAATTATCGCCACTCTAAGATGATCTGGGGCTATTTCTTTGATTACTTTTACATTTATTCTCTCGCCAACTTGCAACGACATAATCAGATCAATTTGTTCCTTAGAGGATGCTTTTTTCATTAATTCTAATTCAATCAAATCGGTTGCCCCTGAGGGACAGGCTTGATAGCGCCAGGAAAACTTCGTTTTTCCTAAAAATCTGACCAACGTATACTCACCTTCAACATAAGGAAGTTTATTTTTACCATAAACATGTCCAATGAATGGAACGCTGCGACGATCTATTGATAATTTCTGGCCAAGCTGGTGGAGCTCAGAAGAGAGCTTTGACCTCAAAATTTGATGACACCAATCATCACTATCCACCATCGGACAATTTCCCACGCCAATACAGGGGTATAAAACCTTCATTTGAAATGAATCAGAAAAATCTCGACGCCAGTTCATAAATAATTTAAAGACTGTTGGTGTTCCAGGGCCAATAAAAAAAATAAAGTCTGGTTGAATTTTGTTCAAATATAAATTTACGGCCCTGGTCCCCATTTCATTCATTGAATGGCCAAAGATAACAACCTTAGGGTTTTCCTTTTTCTCATTGGTGAACTTACTTAAGTCCTGGTACGTATAAAAACTTGGCAGACAAAACAAATCTGATGAAAAGCGCTGTGCTTGGGCCAGCATATCTTGAGATTGATCAATCAGATGAAATCGATGATCGCTCGTCGAAAAATAATTTCTCCACGCAAAGGAAAAGGTTCCGGGGCCACAACCGATATCGTAAATATCCAGCTTTGACTCTTCAAACCACTTAATGAGAGTTGAACCTAACTGTGAAAGAATAAGCGAAAGCTTAGGAAAATCCGTTGGCATATAAAATAAGCTATAGCTGGAAACATGCTCCGCTTTTGTCACGTATTCACTGATGCTCTCTCGACAGGAGGTAAAGTTTTTTTGGGTCTCTTTGATGCAAGAGATAACATTTGAGTCCGACAGATCTGGTAATAACAGAAGCTGTCGAACCTCGCTTAAGCTAAATGGAAACGGCTTGATGCCCATTTAATTATCGTTTAGAGAGATCCGTGTAATCACGAGTCGTTGCCCCTGTATATACCTGTCTAGGGCGTGCGATTTTTGTTGCAGAATCTTGTCTCATTTCAACCCATTGAGACATCCATCCTGGAAGTCGCCCAAGAACGAACATACAAGTAAACATGTTTGTCGGGATACCAAGTGCACGATAGATAATGCCTGAATAAAAATCGACATTCGGATATAGTTGACGATCAACAAAGTAGCTATCGTTTAGCGCAACTTCTTCCAAACCTTTCGCGATGTCCAAAAGCGGATCTGACACACCAAGTTGTTCAAGGACAGTATCACAGGCTTCTTTAATGATCGTCGCTCGTGGATCAAACTTTTTATAAACACGATGGCCAAAGCCCATTA
Source organism: Bdellovibrionota bacterium (assembly GCA_030836365.1). Taxonomy (GTDB): domain Bacteria; phylum Bdellovibrionota; class Bacteriovoracia; order Bacteriovoracales; family Bacteriovoracaceae; genus UBA1511. Next base: position 3,462 of record JAURQB010000076.1, read on the forward strand.
GTCTAAATGGGTCATTTTTATCTTTCGCTTTATTAATAAATTTTTGGTAACCACCGCCATCTTGTTGAATGGCCTCAAGCATTTCTAGCACGGCTTGATTAGCGCCACCATGAGACTGTCCCCAAAGAGCATTGATGCCCGCAGAAACGGAAGCGAATAAATTAACTTTTGATGTGCCGACAACTCTTACCGTCGAGGCGGAACAATTTTGCTCGTGATCAGCGTGAAGTGTTAATAAGACATCAAACGCATCACTAACAGCTTGCGAAACTTCTTTACCCGTCTCACCGCCAAACATCATATTCAAGAAATCTCCCGCGTAAGAAAGCTCACCATTTGTGGCCACTGGGCCTAGCCCTTGGGTTTTTCGATAGAATTGAGAAATGATTACTTTTGCCTGGCCCATTAGTTGGCAAAATAATGCGTTCATTTCTTGTGAGTTCAATTCCGTTTTTGTCACATATTCAGGGTAAAACGCCGTTAACGCAGCAAACATCGAACTTGCAACACCCATTGGATGAGTTGTGCTGGGAAACTGCTCAATCATCTTGAACATGCCCTCTGGAAGAATCGAGTTTTCAGTTATTTTAGTTTTAAAGCTCGTCAGATCAGCTTGTGATGGCAATTCACCATTAAGAAGTAAGTAAGCAACCTCTTGAAAAGAAGATTTTTTTGCGAGTTGCTCGATCGGATAACCCCTGTAACGAAGAATCCCTTCTTCACCATTCAAAAAAGTAATCCCTGACTGACAAGAGCCCGTATTACCAAAACCATTATCAAGAGTTATATAACCAGAGCTCGCGCGAAGAGTGCTGATGTCTATTGCTTTTTCCCCCTCACTTCCTGTGATTACTGGAAGCTCGTAAGATTTTCCCTCAATTTCAACCTTGACTACATCGGTCATGCTCTCTCCTTCATTTTTTAGATCTGGGACATTTTATCAATAAATGAACAATTATTCAGGTGAACAAAATTTCACCATCAATAAAAAATCATTAATATTTTAGTTAATTTCAAACTTGTATTTAATTAATATTAAACAAGTTTGCAAATCAATGTTGGATATTTATCCATTCAATTGTGCATGCCAGCGAGTCAATGCCTCTTTTATTTGACTCCCCTCACTTGTTGCCTCGAAAAACTCAAGCAAATCACCAAAGCCAATGGCCGACAATAAAGGAATGTTTTGTTCGTTAAAATAGTCCTTCACCACATTAAACTCATAATTAACAATGGAGAGCACTCCAACAATCTCGTAGCCTTCTTCCTTGAGCGCTTCAATTCCTTTTTTTATACTAGAGCCTTGATTAATGAGGTCCTCAAAAATCAGAATTTTTTTTGCCTTATCGACTCCCCCTTCGATTAAGGCACCCTTTCCGTGACCTTTTTTTTGCGAGCGGACATAACCGAGTGGAAGCTCTAACTCTTGGGCAAGTAAACTTCCTAAAGCAATTGCTCCTGTCGCCATCGCCATAATCGCATCAAAGTTTATTTCACTACTTTTGACGAGTCTTGTTAACTGCTTCATTGTCTCATCTCTAAGTTTAGGACTCCCGAGAATAAGGCGATTATCACAATAGATTGGGCCCTTCAGACCAGACGCATATGTAAAGCGGTCAGAATCCGCTAATTGGAGACAACCTCTATCTTGAAACATTTGAATTAAGCTCATTTCCATACTATAACCCACAGAATGTAAAAAAGACACAGTTACGTTGTATCAGAGGACCTGAAGATGAAATATAAAACTCCGCTCACTCCGGGAAAAATTCTAAAAAGATATAAAAGATTTTTGGCCGATGTTCGACTTGAATCTGGTGAAGTAATCACAGCGCATACGCCAAACACAGGAAGCATGAAAACGTGCTGGGAGCCAGAGTGGGATGTGCTTCTTTCTTACCATGATTCCCCCACGAGAAAACTCAAGTACGGTCTTGAAATGACAAACAACGGTGACACTTGGATTAATGTCAACACAAGTATGACTAACAAGATTGCTCTCGAGGCCCTAAAGAATAAAAAGATTAAAGAACTTGCTCAATACGAATACTTCAAGCCTGAGGTAAAAATAGGTCAATCACGGATTGATATTTTAGCATTCAATGGACCTGATGAGAATCCAAAAAATGCGACGGAAAAGTGTTACATTGAAGTAAAGAACGTCACCTTACTTGGTGAAGACAAGACTGCGCTTTTTCCTGATGCAGTTAGCACCAGAGGCCAAAAACATTTAAGGGAGCTCATTTCCATCAAAGAATCAGGGCACGAATCTGCAATGCTTTATGTTGTTAATCGAGAAGACACTGCATGCTTTGCTCCGGCAAGAGAAATTGACCCGGAATACGCAGCGCTTTTAATTGAAGCGGAAAAGTCAGGAGTCCAAATACTGCCATATCGATGCACATTAAATGAATCGGAAGTGAAGATTGATCAATCGCTTCCATATAAGTTAATCTAATAGGAAATTAAATTAGGAATTTTTATGAAACTTTTTAGTCTTTTCATTCTTGCTTTCACACTTCAATCAACTGCCATGGCAAAAACATTTGTTTACTGTTCCGAGGGAAGTCCGAGTGCTTTTAACCCACAGATTACAACCGATGGCACTTCAAACAATGCCGCTGCACATACGATCTATAATCGCTTGATTGAATTTAAGTACGGTTCAACTGAATTGGAGCCAGGGCTAGCGACTTCATGGGAAGTGAGTAAAGATGGAAAGCAAATTACTTTTAATCTCAGAAATGATGTAAATTTTCATGCCACTAAATATTTTACTCCATCAAGAAAATTTAATGCTGATGATGTTTTATTTTCTTTCAATCGTCAGCTGGATAAGAGCCACCCATTTCACCAAATTAATGGCGGAAGTTATCAGTATTGGGAAGGCATGGACATGAGTAACTTGGTTAAGTCCATCGAAAAACTTTCTGATCATCAGGTAAAAATCACGCTCACAAAAGCTGAAGCTCCATTTCTTGCGAATATGGCCATGAGCTTCATGAGTATTATTTCCAAAGAATATGGTGACCAGCTATTAGCAAAAGGGACACCAGAAAAAATTGATCACTACCCGGTTGGCACAGGGCCTTTTATTTTTAAAAAATATGTCAAAGATTCGCTTATTAGATACACGGCCAACAAAAGTTATTTTGGAGGAAAACCAAACATTGATCGGCTCGTTTTCTCCATCACTCCTGATGCAAATGTTCGCTACCAAAAACTAAAAACAAATGAATGTCACCTCATCATTGAACCCGATCCATCAGATATTGCTTCAATGAAAACAAATGATAAATTGATTGTCCTAGAAACCAGTGGATTAAATGTCTCTTATCTTGCGATGAATACATCAAAAGCGCCTTTTAATAACCCACTTGTTAGAAAAGCAATTAACCACGCTCTTAATCGCGACTCCTACATAAAAGCGATTTATCGAGGCAATGCCATCAAAGCAAAAAATCCGCTTCCACCAAATATCTGGGGTTACGATACGAAGGCGGCTGAGTACGAATATGACATTACGAAAGCAAAGGCTCTTCTTGAAAAAGCTGATCTAAAAGATGGATTTGAAGTGGAGCTTTGGACTCTTCCTGTTTCTCGTCCTTACAACCCTGCAGGAAAAAAGATGGGTGAGATGATGCAAGCAGATTTAGCAAAAGTTGGAATCAAGGTTAAGCTCGTTAGTTATGATTGGCCGACTTACTTATCGAAAAGTAGAAATGGAGAACATCAACTTATTCAATTGGGCTGGACTGGTGACAACGGAGATCCAGATAATTTTTTACACATCCTACTTGGCTGTGACGGAGTTAAGGCCGGCTCTAATGTTGCAAGATGGTGTGACGAAAAATTTAATTCACTTATCACTAAAGCAAAAAGAATCACCGAACAACAAAAAAGAAGTGAGCTATATATCAAGGCACAGCGAATTTTTAATGAAGCTGCACCTTGGGCACCAATCGCTCACTCAAAAGTTTTTAGAACCCTTTCTAAAAAAGTGACGGGTTATAAAATTGATCCTCTTGGCGGCGATATTTTTACAGAGGTTGATATCCAGTAATGCTCACCTATATTTTCAAACGAATTCTCAATCTTATCCCAACACTTTTTGGCGTAACAGTCGTTGCGTTTATATTAATTAGACTTGTGCCGGGAGATCCTGTCATGCTTCTTCTTGGCGAGCGTGGAGCTGATCCTGCCGTCTATGCAGAAATGAAGCAAAACCTTGGACTTGATCAACCACTACTTATTCAATACAAAAAGTTTATCACAAATGCTCTTCAGGGAGATTTAGGCACATCCCTAATTTCCAAAAGAAAAGTAAGTGAAGAGTTTATTGGCCGATTTGGCGCGACTCTTGAGTTAGGTATGGCCGCTTTACTTTTTGCAGTGTTGTTAGGAATTCCAATTGGAGTAATTGCTGCCCTAAAAAGAAATTCGCTTATCGATTATTTTTTAATGGGTACCTCTCTTGTGGGCTATTCAATGCCCATTTTTTGGTGGGGTATTATTCTCATCCTTATTTTTTCTGTTACTCTGGGGCTTACTCCCGTCAGCGGACGAATAAGTGTGATGTTTGAAGTCGATCGAATAACAGGCTTCATGCTCATTGATTCGCTGTTTAGTGAAGATGGAATTGATGCGTTTCATAGTGCGGCAAAAAGCATCATTCTTCCCGCCGTCGCGATGGGAACAATACCTCTGGCGGTTACTGCAAGAATGACAAGAAGTAGTATGCTCGAAGTATTGGGGCAAGATTATATTCGAACGGCTAAAGCAAAAGGCACCCCCGTTTTAAAAATCGTTTTCATTCACGCTCTTAGAAATGCACTTATTCCTATCATTACGGTTTTAGGATTAATGTTTGGTTCCATCATCACCGGAGCAATCTTAACTGAAACTATCTTTTCATGGCCTGGTATCGGAAAGTGGATTGTCGCAAGTATTAATGCGAGAGACTACCCTGTTATTCAGGGAGGAATTCTCGTCATTGCGACAATGGTCATAACTATTAACTTTATCGTCGACCTCGTCTATGCGTGGGCAAACCCTCGAATGCGAGGAGGTTTAAAATGACAAATAATATCGCCGAAATTTTTAATGACCTCAAAAAAAATAAAGGGGCATTAATTGGATTAATCATTATCATCTTTTTTGTTTTTCTCGCTTTTTTTGGGCCTATGCTCTCACCATTTTCAGAATCAGAGCTCTCTCAGCATTTACTTCAAGATCCATTTTGGGGAAGTAAATATAACGCGAATCATTTATTAGGAACTGATGATGTCGGACGGGACACTCTGTCACGGCTTTTATATGGTAGTCGCGTTTCTTTATTTATCGGCGTTTTTGTCACCATCTTAAGCGGATTTATCGGCACACTTCTCGGCTTGTTAGCGGGGTACTTTGGTGGAACTGTTGATAAAATAATCATGCGAATGATCGACATTCTAATGGCGCTACCAAGTATTCTTCTTGCAATTGTTGTTGTTTCTATTTTGGGGCCAGGTCTGGTGAATGCGATTATTGCCGTTGCCATTGTTTCAATCCCTAGCTTTACGAGAATTGTACGAGCTGGAGTCATTGATGAAAAACAAAAGCAATATGTTCAAGCAGCAAAAACTTTTGGAACACCTACAACTCAAATTATTTTTAAAGAAATACTGCCAAATTGTACGGCCCCTTTAATCATTCAAACAACTCTCTGCTTTAGTGATGGAATCCTAAATGCCGCGGCTTTAAGTTTTCTCGGTCTTGGGGCGCAACCTCCTACGGCCGAATGGGGAATTATGTTGTCTGATGCACGCAGTTTTATAGAGAGCTCACCATGGCTTGTTACTTTACCAGGTCTATGTATTTTAATTGTTGTACTCAGCTTTAATTTACTCGGCGATGGACTCAGAGACGCACTAGATCCAAGATTAAAGAAAGGAAAATAACCATGCTACTTTCTGTTAAAAACCTTTCTATCAGTTTTGAAACCGACTCTGGCCGATTCGAAGCAGTGAGAAACCTATCGTTTCAACTTGATAAAAATCAAGTCCTAGGCGTCGTAGGTGAATCTGGGTGCGGAAAAAGTATCACCAATCTTGCCTTGATGGGTCTTCTTCCAAAAGAGGCCATTGTCACGGCCGACGAGCTCGTATTTGATGGGCTAAATTTATTAGAACTTAATGAAAAAAAATGGTCTGTCATCAGAGGTAAAAAAATTGGGATGATTTTCCAAGACCCAATGAGTGCACTCAATCCATGCTTTACTGTTCGCTACCAACTTGAAGAGGCAATTAGGAATAATCACCTTGGTATTCCAAGCGATCAAATCTACCCAATGGCCCTTGATTTACTAGCAATGGTTGGCATTCCTGATCCAAAGTCTAGAATGGAGTGTTATCCTTATGAACTATCTGGGGGAATGGCCCAAAGGGTTATGATTGCAATGGCGATTTCTGGCCATCCGAAATTATTAATTGCAGATGAGCCAACTACCGCACTAGATGTCACCATACAGCTGCAAATCCTTAAACTACTCAAAGAAATTCAGCAAAAAAATAATATGTCGATTATCTTTGTCAGCCACGATTTAAACGTCATTAGTAAAATTAGTGATAAAATACAAGTCATGTATGCTGGGGAAATAATCGAAACAGGCTCAAAAGAAAAAATTATCAAAGATTACAGGCACCCCTACACAAATGGACTGCTCCACTCATTACCCGGCCATCAACTTCATTCCGAAAAGCTTTATTCAATTCCAGGGATTGTTCCTGATTTAAAAAATAGACCTTCAGGCTGCCAATTCGCTCCACGCTGCCAAAGTGCAACGAATGATTGTCATCAAAATGAAAAGATTCAAATTACGAATGATAATGGACACCAGTGGAGATGCATAAATCCGCTCGAGCGGTAAAAGATTTTTAATGATGAACACAAAAAGAATTTAAATGATGATGAACACAGAAAGAAAAACAGTACTCAAGACTAATATTTTATCCAAACACTATGTTTCCGAGAGTCTTTTTAAGCCGAAGAAAATTGTGAAGGCCCTCAGTAGTGTCAGCCTTGAACTTAAGGAGGGTGAAACATTAGGACTAGTCGGTGAATCAGGTTGTGGAAAAAGTACATTCGCTAAAACGGTCATCGGCCTTGAGAAAAAAACGAATGGCTCCATCTTTATTCACGGCCGAGAGCTTTCAACATTTTCCCCAAAAGAGCTTTCTTCGCACATTCAAATGATTTTTCAGGACCCCTATAATAGTCTGAACCCACGAAAGAAAGCGTGGGAAATCGTTTCTGATCCTCTTCGTATTAAAAATAAATTAACTCAACAGGAGCTTAAGAAAAAAGCGAGCGAGCTAATAGAGCGCGTTGGATTGCGCCCAGAGCTTGCAGAAAGATATCCTCACATGTTCTCCGGTGGACAACGACAACGATTAGGCATTGCAAGAGCATTGATAACAAATCCAAAGGTCATCATTTGTGACGAGCCGGTCTCGGCCCTTGATGTATCCGTCCAAGCACAAGTGATCAATTTACTCAAAGACCTACAAAAAGAATTAAACCTTAGTTATTTATTCATTAGTCATGACCTATCGGTTGTTAAATATATTGCTAACAGAATTGCGGTTATGTACTTGGGAAAAATTGTTGAGCAAGGCCCATGTGAAGATGTATTTAACAAGCCGATGCATCCTTATACTCAAGCGCTTATTCAAAGTGCTCCAGACTTTAACTCAGATATTGAATTAAGCCAGATTGAAACAATCTCAGGGGAGCTCCCTTCTCCATTAAATCCTCCGAGCGGATGTCATTTTTCGAACCGTTGCCAGCACGCAAATGATCTCTGTCACAAGGAGT
>JAURQB010000077.1 GCA_030836365.1 Bdellovibrionota bacterium
AATCTTTGCAAAAAGCACTACGCATGCTTGAAAATGGGGAAGGTTTTTTAAAGCGTCACAATATTTCTGACGAGGAACTTAAAGAGGAGTTAAAGGGCCCTACGGATATTAGAGTTTATCTTGTTGCTGAGGCGATGGATCGTGGGTTCACTCCACAAGAGGTTCATGAATTAACCCAGATTGATTTGTGGTTTTTATATAAAATTGAACACATGGTTCAAATCAAGAAAGAGCTGAAGAAGGTAAAGTCTAATTTCTCTCCAGATTTAATTGCCCACTCGAAAAAAGCCGGCTTCTCAGATATCCAAATTGCTGGCTGTAGTGGAGAGAGTGTTGAGAGTGTGCGTGAATTTCGCTGGAAGAATAAAATTCACCCTGTGGTAAAACAAATTGATACCACGGCCGGTGAATTTCCTGCGCAAACAAATTATCTCTATCTGACTTATCACGGGCAAGAAGACGATATTAGTTTTGATACAATGAAAAATGTGATGGTTCTTGGTGGTGGTGCTTACCGCATCGGAAGCTCTGTCGAGTTTGATTGGTGCTGTGTGAACGCAGTCATGGCGCTAAAGAAAAAGGGCTATCAAACGATCATGCTCAATTATAATCCTGAAACGGTGAGTACTGATTATGACGAATGTGACAGACTCTATTTTGATGAAATTACGCTCGAGTCTATCTTGGAAATTAATCGTAAAGAAAATATGGAAGGCTTAATTGTTTCCATGGGGGGGCAGATCCCTAACAACCTTGCACTACACTTAGAAAAACATGAGCTGCCTATTTGGGGAACAAAAGCAAGTGACATTGATCGTGCGGAAGATCGACATAAATTCTCTGGTCTTCTTGATGAGCTTGGAATTGATCAGCCTGAGTGGAAAGAGCTTCAGTCCATTGAGGATGCTAAAAAATTTGCAAATAATATAGGTTACCCTGTGTTAATTAGACCTTCATACGTTCTTTCTGGTGCCGCGATGAGTGTTGCTGCTAATGATTCTCAATTAGAAGAATTTCTAACAAAGGCAACAGACCTCTCAACTGATCATCCGGTTGTTGTGAGTAAATTTGTTTTAGGCGCTAAAGAAATTGAGGTTGATGGAATTAGTCGCAAGGGCGAGCTAATTACGTCTGCCATGAGTGAGCATATTGAAGCTGCTGGAGTTCACTCGGGCGACTCGAGCATGGTGCTTCCTCCGCAACGAGTTTATCCAGAAGTGATAAGAAAAATTAGAATGAATGCTAAAAGAATTATTAAGGCACTTAATATTCATGGGCCTTTTAATATCCAGTTTATGGTTAAAGATAACGTGGTTAAAGTAATCGAGTGTAATCTTCGAGCATCACGATCATTTCCATTTGTTTGCAAAGTTTTTAATAATAATTTCATCGAAAAAGCTGTTTCGGTCATGGCCGGAGAAGAAGTTCAAGTTGATGATCGAAGTGTTTTTGATCTTGAATATGTAGGTGTGAAGGCGCCGCAATTTTCATTTACAAGACTTCAAGGAGCCGATCCGGCACTTGGCGTTGAAATGATGTCTACGGGTGAAGTTGCTTGCTTGGGTGATGATTACTCTGAAGCACTTTTGAAATCTTTAATTAGCGTTGGGTACAAGTATCCGATTAAATCAGTCCTTCTTTCTACTGGTGGAATTGAGTCAAAGGCATCCTTTTTGACATCGGCGAGAACGCTAGAGCGACTTGGAATCAAAATGTACGGCACTCGAGGCACGGCCAGATTTCTCAATGATAATGGCTTTGATGTAGAAGCGCTTAATTGGCCAGATTCAAATGAAGGGCCTAGAACGACTGACTATATCAAGGAAGGTAAGATTGACCTGGTCGTTAATATTCCAAAAAGTTTTAGAGAGGAAGAGCTGACTAATGGTTATTTTATCCGCCGAACAGCGGCTGATTTTTCTGTTTCATTGATTACAAATATGCAAATGGCACAGCGGTTTATCGAAGCGCTTTTGCATGAAAAAACAAATCCACGGAAAATTAAGTCTTGGAGTGATTATATCTCTCCCGAAATGTAACGAGATGTCATATTAAGTTTGTCGAAGCTGTGTTCATTTTGGTGTACAGAATGTGTGTCCTGTGTCAAATTTAAAGCTTAGGCTGGGATTGCCTATGCGAATTTTCAAACACGACAAAGGACTGTTTCGTGAAACTTAAAAGACTCATTGTTCAGGGTTTTAAATCCTTTAAAGATAAAACAACTATTCATTTTGATGAAGGCATCACTGGTATTGTTGGGCCTAATGGTTGTGGAAAATCAAATATTGTTGACGCGCTATTTTGGATTATGGGCGAGCAAAGTGCAAAACATCTTCGTGGCCAGAACATGAAGGATTTAATTTTTAGTGGTTCTTCTAAATATCAACCGGCCAATTACGCACAAGCAAGTTTAATTTTAGAAAATGATGATGGAAAACATATTCATATTGGAAATAAAGTTGCGTGCCCTACTGAAATTCAATTAACGAGAAAACTTTATCGAAATGGTGAAACTGAATACCGAATTAATGGGGAGCCAGCGCGACTAAAAGATATTCAAGAAGTATTTATGGATACTGGAGCTGGTGCAAAATCATATTCGATTATCGCCCAGGGTGAAATTAACCGGCTTGTTCAATCTAAACCAGAAGAGCGGCGAGTAATTATCGAAGAAGTTGCGGGAATTACCAAATTTAAACTTCGAAGGCGTGATTCACTTAAAAAAATGGAGCAGACAGAAGATAACCTGAAGCGTTTAAATGATCTTAAAGTTGAAATTGAGCGCAATCTTTCTGGCCTGAAAAAGCAAGCTGAGAAAGCTGAGCGCGCGCGGACGCTAAAAGCAAAAATAGAAAAAGGTGAAATCAACGTTAATGCCCATAAAGTTTATGATCTACTGAAAGACTTTAGAGAGCACCGAGTTTTTCTTAACGAAAATACAATCAACTTAGAATCTTGGCGCACGGAAAAAGATACACTTGAGGTTGATTTAGAAGGTGAGCGTGCGCTTAAAGATGTACAAATTAAGCAAATCGAAACCATTCAAGCTGAATACAATGAAGTATCAAGAATACTTGCTGGTAAAGAAGAACGACTTAAAAATCTATGTGAGTCATTAAACTCTAAAGAAAAGCTTTTAGATGACAAAAAAAATGAGTTACTTGAAATTGCGGAAGATAAAGAGAGTCGGATGGAGCGCTTAAGTGAAGTTCGAGAGAGACTGGCTGAGCTTACTGAGAGCATGAATGAGGAAGTCAATTTTGATGAACTCGCCGAAGAAGTAGAGAATTTAAAAGAGCAGTTTCTTGAGGCGAAAAGCTTTATTCAAGACTTACGTGCAGAGCTTAAAGAATTAGAAGCGAGTGCAAACGCGAAAAATAATGAGCACTTCAAATTGGAGTCGAGACTTAATGAAATTTCCGGCCAATTAGAAGATATAACTGAAGAAATGGAAACACTTGAAGGGCAGTATTCAAGTGTAAATAAAGAAATTGCAGGAGAGCGAGAAGCGATAAAAGAAAAAGAGGAAGCCGTTTCTCATTTAAAAGAAGTATATAGCGAACAAAATGAAAATGTGAGAAATCTTGAAGTTGAACTGAAAACTCTTCGTGAAGATTATAGAGATAAAGAGCGTGAACAAATTCATGTGAGCTCGAAACTTCAGACATTGGTTAAACTTAATGAATCAATGGAAGGAGTTAATGAGGGGACAGTTGAATTTCTTAAATCTTCAGAAGGTGGAAATTATCAACTTACGTCAACAAATCTAGAGTGTGATGCTGAATATACTCAAGCTGTGGGCGCGGTAGCGAACATATTAGGAGAAACGGTTATCGGTGAAGGTGGAGAGTTAACTTCGTGGTACTCTCGTCAAAAAGATCTTCGATTAGAAGTAGCGAGAGGAACTGAAGTTAATGAAGCAAGTGAAGAAGTTCTTGAGCGAATGCGGGTTAATGGTGCGCGCGAAATAATAAAAATTTCAGAGGTGCTTAATTCTAGTTGTCCTGAGGAGCTTCGAAATATTTTATCTAATTCATACATCGTCGATGTTGAACAAGCAGGTTTACTTGCAAATTTTCCAAAAGATTTATCTGTCGATATGATTATTTCAAAAGATGGGCATGCTGCGATTGTTAATCAAGGAGCAATGAGCAGACTTATTTTAGGTGCTCACCTTGGAATGCAAAATAATTCAGTTGAGAGAAATAACCAAATTAATGAACTGACAGAGCAAGCAGAAAATCTTGAAGCGGAAGTGGCGATGGCCAAAGAGAAGCTTAATGAAAAAGAGGATCAGCTAGAGCAATTTATTTCAGAGCGTGATGAAATGAATCAACAACTTCGCTCAACTGAAGAAGATTATATTCGCGCTAAAGCTGAAATGGATTCAAAACTTAAAAACTACGAATCTAATCAATCAAGAATTGATATTTTATCAAATAGAAAACAAAAAATTTCTGTCGAACGTCTTGAGCTTCTTGAAAAAGTCGAAGAGCTCAATATCTCAAATCAAGAAATAAATACGGAAGTTTTAGAAAAAACAGAAATTTTAGACGCTAAAGAAGAGGAATTGATTGATCTTGAGTCTATGTATGCCGAAAAGCGTGATTCTTATTCTTCTAAAGAGGCAGAGAGAAAAACATTTTCTACGCAAGTGAGTTCGATGGAAGATCAAATTCAAGATATTGAAAATCAAATTGAGCGATTGGAAACTCGACACGAGCATGCTCAAGAGCTGATTGAAGAGACTGCAGAGAGTATTGATAATTCAGAATCTGAAATTAAAGAGCTCGAAGTTGGGAATATGGAAACGGCAAAAGAGCTTGAAGAAAAAACAGATGTCTTGAGTGCGCATCGAGATGAATTAGAAAAGCTTCTTTTTCAAATGCAAGACCGTGAGACCAAAGTGAAGAAGCTTAATAAGCAAATTAATGAAACGGAAAAGTCGATGACGACTAAAGAAGTTAAAATTGAGCAAATTTTAACGGATGAAGAGCATATCACTCGTGATATTTTTGAGCGTTTTCACGTAGACTTAAGAGCTGAAATTTCGCGCTTTATAGAACTTGATGGTGAACTTCAGAAGCAATTAGTTGATGTTTCTAGCATGTACATGATGGAAACAGAAAACGGGCCTGAGGAAATTGAAATCAAAGAGTACTCATTTGTTCGGCGCTTTGGGCAAGACCTAAAAGATTATGCTCAAAGGCTAAGAAATAACAAGACAGCGCTTAATCAACTCGGTGAAATTAATTGGCAAGCGGTTGAGGATTACGATCGTCAAAAATTACGCTTTGATTTCTTAACTGAACAAGAAGATGAATTGCGTGCTTCGCTCGAAGATTTAAATCTGGCGATTTCACAAATTGATGAAAAATCAAAGTTGCGATTTAAAGTTGCTTTTGAGGAAGTTAACGAAAAATTCTCCCAAGTTTTTCCAATCATTTTTGGTGGCGGTGAAGCTAGACTTGAGTTAAAAGGCTCCCTTGATGATCATGACTGTGGCGTTGATATTATTGCCAAGCCACCAGGTAAGAAGATGCAAAATATTAACCTAATGAGTGGTGGGGAAAAAGCAATGACGGCGGTGAGCCTAATTTTTTCCGTTTTTCTTGTGAAGCCATCTCCATTTTGTCTTCTGGATGAGGTCGATGCTCCATTAGATGATGCTAACGTTGGGCGTTTCAGTGAGCTTCTTCGTGAAATGAGTAAAGATAGTCAGTTTATTTTAATTACGCACAATAAGAAAACGATGGAGCTTAATGACACGCTTTATGGCGTGACGATGCAAGAGCCGGGCGTTTCAAAAGCCTTGAGTGTTCAACTGCACTAGGAGAATATTGTGAGAGTTGCTGTTGTTTGTTTATTTATTTTTTTTCTAGGAATGATATGGAATTCAGAGGGAGCAACTCGGGAGAGTTTTGTTCCAAAAAAGTTTTCAGCAAAATTTACACAGCAGTACAAATCTCAAGTGAGTGGAAAAATTAAAAGCGGCAATGGCACTCTTGATTATGAATTTCCAAGCAAACTGCGGTTCGAGATGATTAAGCCTGACCCAATTATTTTTATCACCAACATGACACAAAACTGGTATTACCGTCCGCCTTTTATTGAAGGGGAAAAAGGGGAGCTTAAGAGAAACGTGAAAGGTGGAAACGTTTTTGCGGACTTTTTTGATTCGCTTAGTGAAGGCTTAAAAGATAATGATTATTACAAAGTAAAGGTTGTAAAAGATAAGGCGACAATTACTTTTAGTGATGCTCATGGTGCAGAGCTTGGACTTAATTCAGCGATGTTGTGGTTTAAAAGTTCGAAAAATCTTCGCTTTACGAATCTTAAAGAAATTACTCTCATCTATAAAGATGAGCGCGAAACGAAAATTATTTTTGATAAGTTGGCATCAACAAAATCCTTTGCTAAAAACCATTTTTATTTGAGCGATAAGTAGTCAAATGGTGGTATTGACTTAGCTCCCGCCAGCACCTCCTGCATATCCTTCCTTACCATTAGGAGTATTCTTCAGGACAGGCTCTACTGATTGCATGATTCCATTTTTTACCTTTGCCTTTCTGGAGTTTGGTTCTGGCTTGTGAATTTCATCTCCAAAAAACTTATTTCTTTTCATTCGTTTTTTACTTATTTCGGGAGCATCGTTCATAGGTGATAATTTGTCGTGCATCTTTCTAATATTTTTTAATTTTTTATTATCAGTATTTTTCATAGGCTCTAAGGCGAAGGCGCTAATGCTTGTCATTATTAATAACAAGGCGAATAATTTTACTCTCATAATTTACTCCTTTGCCCAAGCATTACGGCATAATGAAGAAAATTCTTAACAGTAAGGTTAAGTTATCAATTTTGCGTAGTTAAAACGGTACGGTCTTAGGTGATTTTTCCAATATTGTTGCCAAGAGTCAGGAGAACAGCTATAAGCCCTTAAATTCATGAATTTAGGGGCATTATGCAGTCAACTGAGCACGTAAATCACACAAGTAAATTAGAAATTCTCAAGCAAGAGCGAATCAAAAAACTAGGGGCCGGGCAAACCGTCTTTTTTACCTCTTTGGGGTGCTCTAAAAACCTCGTTGATTCTCAAGTGATGCTCGGGCATTTAGGTCTTGGCGGATTTGAAATGACTGATAATCCGGCGGAAGCGACAGTGATCATCGTTAACACATGCTCATTTATCGATGCTGCAAAACAAGAATCGATCGACACTATTTTAGATCTTGCGGACTACAAAGATGCAGAGAAAGGAAAGTGTGAAGCGCTCGTTGTTGCTGGATGTATGGCGCAACGATATGCATTTGAGTTAGAAAAAGATTTACCTGAAGCAGACTTAATTATTGGTACAGGTGAGTATAATAAAATCGTTCCACTACTTGTTGCTCTTCGAGAAGGAAAACTTGAAACAAAATCTCACGTGGAAATTCCGAGATTTATTCACACTGAATACGATCCGCGTTTGAATACAGGGCCTAGCTACATGGCGTGGTTAAAAATATCTGAAGGTTGTAATCGAAACTGTACGTTTTGTATTATTCCAACACTTAGAGGAAAGCTCAGATCAAGAACAGTTGATAGCCTCGTGGCAGAGGCAAAAAACTTGGTGGCGAGTGGAGTTAAAGAATTTAACCTCATTTCTCAAGATCTATCTGATTACGGTGTGGATTTGAGTGAAGAAAATAATATTCAAAATCTTCTTAAAGGACTTGAAGAAGTTGAAGGCGTTGAATGGATTAGGCTTTTTTACTTTTATCCAGATGAATTAACTGATGAAGTAATTGAAGTGATCAGAAATTCAAAAAAGATTTGTAGCTATCTTGATATGCCGGTTCAGCATTTCAGCACGAATATTTTAAAGCGCATGAATCGTCGAATTACGGGTGAAGAAATTATGGGGCGTGTGGCGAGACTTCGCGAGCGTGTTCCTAACATGATTATTCGAACCAGCGTCATTGTTGGTTTCCCAGGGGAAACAGACGAAGACTTTAAGGAGCTTCTTGAAGGCGTGAGTGCGGCGAAGTTTGATCACTTAGGAATTTTCCGTTACTCCGATGAAGAAGGAACACCCGCTTATAAATTACAACCAAAAGTCGATCCAGAAATTATTGAAGCGCGTTTTGATGAGCTTCATGAAGCGCAACGAGAAGTTGTGCGTGAAAAAAATGATCACCTACTTGGAAGTGTGGTGCGCGTACTTGTAGAAGGTGAACATCCAGAAACAGAGCTTTTGATTCAAGGACGTTATGAGGGACAAGCACCAGATATTGATGGGCATGTTTTAATTAATGATTCTAATGGCCAGGTATTAAGTGTTGGTGAATTTGTGAACGTGAAAATCACCGAAGTTCTTGAGTATGACCTCATTGGCGAAGTCGTCGAGTAAGTACGAGAATAATATTCAATAAATTACATTTATAGGCTTAAATTTCTTCGTTGAGCTGATCACGTTTCATTACGAGTATCCTAATAAAAAGAAAAATTTTAGGAGAAGTTATGAAGCTAATTGCAATTTTATCGCTATTTTTAACCCTGACGTTTTCGGCCAATAATGCGCAAGCGAAAGGAAACAATTTTATTAACCTAAAGGTTAATACATTTCCTCTATTGATAGGTGCAAATGATATTGAAGTGGATTTACTTGCGGGCAAGTGGGCGTTTGGGGCAAACGCTTATCTATTGAGTTTTGAAGATGGATTTTTTGGTGCAGAAGCAACGCTATTTGGTGGGCAAATTTCTTATCACTTTAGTGGCGCCAATAACGATGGTTGGATGTTTACTGGAAAAGGGCAAACAGGAACAATTGATGTAACAACAACAGTACCTAGTGGGTTAAGTCTAGTTAGTGCGACAGGGACAATGGACGTTACTATTTTGAGTGCAGAAATTGGTTATCAGTGGATGTGGTCAACATTTAATATGCAGCTAAGAGCTGGTGTTTCAAGCTATGGTGGTTCAGAGGCAACGGTAAAAGTTGTAGATGCCAGCAATAATGAATACAACACAAGCAATGCCTACAATAATGGAACGGGTGCATCGATCACATATACTTTTGGTTTAGCGTTCTAATTGAAGACGAAGATTTAGAATAATAAAGGGCCCGCTTTATGGCGGGCCTTTTTTTGTTCGAAAATGATGAGGGGATTTTAATTAACTCCTAACTTGAGTGTGAGCACTTTTGATTTACACTACTGGCAAAAACATTGAGGTTTGCCATGAAAAAAATCTGCTCCTTTTTTTCGCGTCTGTTTTCCGTTTTATTTCACAATGCCTGCTTACCCATTACACAAACTCGTTTAGGCTTTAATTTGGAAGAACCATTTCAAGGGCTAGAGTACGAGTCAATCCACAAAAGAAATTTGCAAGCAGATCGTGATGTGGGTATTTAATTTAACAGCTAGGGGCTTGGAGATAATGCGGGCAGTCTTAGATATTCATCCGTCCCTAAATCTAATACACTTGGATAATCAATTAGACAGCTATTATATTGTCTAGTATTTGAATCTCGATCCCTCTTATTGTCAAAATCTTCTCCCCATTGATTAACGGAGCTATCATCCATTAAGCTTGAGGGAATTGTTTTATCGATATCATGTCCAGATGTAAAAGCACGGTCCCATTCTCTGACTTGAACTCTGATTCGCGCCTTTAAATCCCGCGCTTCATCCAAGCAATTGAATGTATAAAATGGATTCGCCTGGTAGCCTGAACTTCCTAGATTATATTTTCCATAACCAACTTTGTACGGAAGCATCTCAGATGTATCTACAGTGAATAGAGCATTGGCGTAAGTTCTTGAGTTTTTATCTATTCCTGATAACCAAAAAGGAGAATAATCGTCATTAGCAATACCATTGCCATCAAAATCAATAACACCTTCGTCGT
>JAURQB010000078.1 GCA_030836365.1 Bdellovibrionota bacterium
CCCATAACCAAAAGACTGCGCCTGGGCCGCCCAACTGTATCGCCACTGCCACCCCTGCAATATTACCAAGACCAACAGTCGCACTCAGAGCACTCGTGAGTGCTTGAAAATGGCTAATCTCGCCCTCATCTTCAGGGTTATCATATTTACCCCGAATGACATCAATCGCATGTTTGTAGAGCTTAATATTGATAAAACCAAATCTAAAGGTGAAGAAAATTCCACCAGAAACCATGACAAATAAAATGAATGGCAGTTTGATGAAAGGAATTTCAAAGAATAAAAATGGTGCATACCACTCAACAATCATACCAAAGGAATCATTAATCTGATCGAGAAGAGAATCGCTAGCAAAGATTGGGTTCGAAAAAATTGCTAAAAGCAACCCCGAAAATATTTGATTTTTTTTCATAAACATCCCTATTTAAATTTATTCAATAATGGTAGAGAATAATATCGCGAATGACAAAAAAAAGACCATTTAAAAAGGATACTACATGAACAACGAAATATTAGAATCCATCAACTTATTAAAAGACCTCGTCAAAGAGAGTCACATAAAAGGGCAAATGCATATTGATTTTACACTAGCACCAGCATCAAGACATGATGAATATAAAAACGCATTAGCAAAAATAAGAGAATTAATTAATTCTGGCGAGTTAAAAGAAGAAATCTTTAAAGAAATGTTGGGACTAGTATAGTCCCAACATATTGACTAAAAAACCTTGATTAAAAATAAAGTTCTACAAGCCTCTCTTCAACGTCTTTGAATTTTTCTTTATTTTCTTCTGAACTATAAATGGCGTCTCTTATATACCTAGCTTGGTAAGCGTCTTCCACTCTACCTAGCTCTATACTTTTCATCACCTCATCTAAAACAGGAAACAGGGCGTTTTCCTTCATTTTTAGATATTCACTCATTAGTTCTAATAAATTGTTTTTTTGATTTTCTGTAAGTTGCATCATTATCTCCTTATTACTTTTTTTTGTATCAGAATCGTGAACACAGCACCGTGAGGAATATTATCCTCTACAAAGACCTGGCCGTGATGGTTTAAAATAATATGTTTAACAATGGAAAGACCTAAGCCCGACCCGCCCATTGTTCGACTTCTGGCCTTATCTACGCTAAAAAATCGCTCAAATATTCGAGCATGATATTTTGCGGGGATACCTGGGCCGTGATCCATAATTCGGATGACGATATTTTTATTGGAGTCACTAAGACTGACGTCTACATGACCGCTTTCTGGCGTGTATTTAATAGCATTATCGATCAGATTAACAACTGCTTGTTCCATTAAACCTGGATTTAATAGACACGAAAAATCTTTATCACCTGAAAACTTAATCGTTACGTTTTTAGCATTGGCCTTATATTCACAAACAGCGATAGCATCAAGAATGACTGTCTTAATTTTCGCTGAGGCCAAAGTAACCCCCTCTGTCGATGCCTCGTCTTTTTCCAAGGAAGACAGAGTAAGTAAGTCATTAACAATTTGACTCAAGCGCTGAGAGTTCTTTCTGACAACCTGTAAAAAATTAAGCCGCATACTTTCTTCTAGCTCTTCACTCTCGAGAAGTGTTTCAACATAGCCAATAATTGCCGTCAGCGGCGTCTTCAGCTCATGACTAACATTCGCGACAAATTGTCTATTATGTTTTTCTATTTTTTTAAACTGACTAATAGAGTAAATAGAAAGTAAAAAACCATTCTTACACAATTTATCATCGTAAAGATCACCATCAATCTGAACAATTGATTCGCTACTTAGCTCAAACTCACGCCTAAAAGACAATTTTTTCTCAATTGAATCATTTACAGCATAGCGAAGCGGGTAATGCTTTAGCTCATTAAAGAAATCACAACCTACATCTCCTTGATAGATTTCACCAAGAAGGACTCCTGCAGTATTATTTTGAAAAACAACGATTCCTTTAGAATCCACAAGAAGAACACCGTACGGTAAATGATTAAATAATTTTTTAAAAAAGTTTTTTTCCACTAGCGAATCTCATCATCCTTTATTCGGTAGCCAACACCTCGGACAGTTTCGATTTCTTGCCCATGACAGCCCAGTTTTTTACGTAGACCCACAATTTGAACATCGACACTACGATCACTAATCGCGTGATTTTCGCCTCTAATCAAATCAACTATTTTTGACCTAGTGAATACTTGCCCAGGCTTTCTTACAAATAACTCCATCACTTGAAACTCTGAATAAGTTAACTCCACTTCTTTACCCACAAGATAAAAACGCCGTCGCGCAAGGTCTAATCTAAAATTTGAAAACTCAATGATATCAGATTCAGTTGTTTCTATTGAACCAACTGAATTTGCACGCCTTAAGACTGCCTTCACTCGTGCTATTAGCACTTTGGGACTAAAGGGTTTGGAAATATAATCATCTGCGCCCATCTCAAAGCCTTTTATTATATCCTCTTCCTCTCCCCTTGCGGTAACCATGATGACCAAACATTTTGGATTATGTTCTTTAATTTCACGACAGATTTCATGACCGGATTTTCCAGGCAACATCAAATCGAGTAGAACGAGGTCGGGTTTAAATCGTTGATAAGTGTCAAAGGCAGTGTGCCCATCTTCGGCAGCTTCAACGTTAAATTTTTCTTTGAATAGATTAAAGTGAATCAAGTCTCTAATATCTGCTTCATCTTCAACAACTAAGATTTTATTATTCATAAACCTAATCCTTGATTACCTTATATTCTGCCTCGAAGGTCTTTGGAGCACCTTCAGTAGATGTGCTACCCGAGCGATTATTATTTCGTTGATCGGAAGTTGAAGGGCCTTGTTGATGATACTCAAACCCGCCTCTCATTTGGTCTTGCATGTTTTCTGCAGCTTGCTTTAATTTATTCTTTACGTACCCCTTAACGAGAGTCTTAATGAATCGATAAAGAAGGTAAATAAATATTAGCTTTAATAAATTAAGAATCATGCCCCATACCAATGGTAAAATTTAAGTTTCTTTTTACTTATTTCCTACCTTAATTCCTTTATTTAGTAACTGATAAATGCTAAATAATACAAGTTTTTTTAAAAGGATAATCACAATGACTGAAAATAACAAACCACTTTTAATCCATTGGTCAGATATAACAGCTGACAGAATTATCAGACAAAAAGGTGATAAGGACGAATATGTTCTTGCTTCGGGTATTACCCCTTCTGGTGTGGTCCATTTTGGAAATTTTAGAGAGACTATTACCGTTGATCTAGTCGCCAGAGCGCTAAGAAAGCGTGGCAAAAAAGTACGCTTTATCTTTTCATGGGATGACTACGATACCTTTAGAAAGATCCCAAAAAATTTACCGAAACAGGATGAGTTGGAAAAATATTTATTTACACCAATTGTCGATACTCCAGATCCATTTGAAGAAGCAGAAAGCTATGCGGCGCACCATGAACAAAACTATGAAAAGCAACTAACAAAAGTAGGAATTGAAGTAGAAGCAATCTACCAAGCAAAAAAATACAAAAATGGTGACTACAAAGACCAAATCAAATTAACGATAGAAAACAGAGATAAAATAAAATCAATTCTCGATGAGCATAGAACGAGTCCGCTACCAAGCGATTGGATGCCTGTAAGTATTTATTGTGGAGAATGTAATCGCGACAAAATCTCCAATATTACTTTCGACAATGACACCATCTCTTACTCATGTGAGAGCTGTGGGCACCAAGGAAAAGAAGACTTAGCGTCGACAGGGCGGATTAAGTTGCCCTGGAGAATGGATTGGCCAATGCGATGGGTTTACGAAGGAGTGGACTTTGAGCCTGGAGGAAAGGATCACTCCTCTCAAGGTGGAAGCTACAGCACTGGAAAAGAACTTGTCGCACAAGTTTATGGTGGTACAGCACCAATCTATCTTCAATACGACTTTGTTAGTATCAAGGGTGGAAGTGGAAAAATGAGCTCAAGCTCTGGTGAGGTTGTAACAGTTAATGATGTCTTAAAAGTTTATGAACCGGAAATGGTGAGGTGGATTTTTGCAAGCTATAAAACAAATATCGACTTTGCCGTCAGCTTTGATTTGGACGTGATTAAGACCTACGAGGATTTTGATCGACAAGAAAGAATTGCTTTTGAAGTAGAGAAAGCGAACGAAAAGAAAACAAACATGGCCAAGCGTGTATATGAACTTTCTCAGATAAAGGAAGTTCCAAATGAAATGCCTCTACAACCAAGTTTTAGACACCTTTGTAATATTCTTCAGATTAATGAGGGTAATCTCGAAAAGGCCAGAGAGAGTTACAAAGATCAAATAAAAAATGAAAGAGACGAGCGAAGGTTTGTTGAGCGCTCCAACTGTGCCCTGTTTTGGCTAGAAAACTATGCTCCTGATGAGTTCAAATTTTCAGTCAATAAAACGGCCCCTTCCATCGAGCTTGATCAGAGAACAAAAAACTTCCTGACAAAAGTTTCAACTTTTCTCAGCGAAAATGGCGATCAACTAGAATCAGATAAAGAGCTACATGAGAAGTTATATGAATTTATTCATGAATTAGAAGACTTTACTCCGGGCGATGCGTTTAAGGCCTTATATCAACTTTTAATAAGCCAGGAGAAAGGCCCAAAGCTGGCAGGTTTTATTCGAACAATCGGGCCAAAAACGGTCAGTGATTTGATTAATAGTGCGATAAAATAATTAACCTAAACCGGCCTTTTCAAATAGATTATCTGTAAGGGCAAATAATGGATAAAAACAATGAGCAATTTAGAACAAACTTACTTCAATAGAAGAAAAAAATTACTAGGAAAAATGAATGCAGGAGTGGCAATCATTCCGAGCAATGAGTTGCACACGAGAAGTAACGATACAGAACACCCATTCAGACAAAACAGTAACTTCTATTATTTCACTGGTTTTCTTGAAACTAATTCTGTTCTCGTTTTAGTAAAGAAAACGGAGGCAACAGAACAAATTCTTTTTCTAGAAGAAAAAGTACCAGAAATGGAACTATGGACAGGAAAGAGACTTGGACCTAATGCCGCATTAAAATCAATGAACATCGATAAAGCCTACTCAATAAATGACTTTGAAAAAATAATGACTGAAATTATCACAGGTTCAAAAAATTTATATATTAATGGGTTTGAGCTAAACAAGACCACAAAATCAGTTTTTAACATCACAAACCGCTTATGGAAGTCGAGAAAAAAATCTTCTCATTTGCCAACACAAATTTATCATCTTGATCATCTAACGGAAGAAATGAGACTCATTAAAGAGCCATACGAAGTTGAAATGATGAAAGAGGCCATCAAAAAAACAGTTGTCGGTCACAAAGTAGCAATGGCCAAAACAAAACCTGGCCTTAATGAACGAGATATTCATGCCGTCATGGATTATACATTCAAGATGGACATGGGAGAGGGCCCTGCCTATGGAATGATTGTAGCAGGCGGAAATAACGCAAATGTTCTTCATTATATTGAAAACAATGCTCTTTTGAATGATGGTGACCTCATTTTAATTGACGCTGGAGCAGAGCATAAATTATACGCTTCAGATGTAACGAGAACATTCCCGGTAAATGGTAAATTTAGTGACATTCAAGCGAAAGTTTATAATGAGGTATTAAAATCACAAGAGCACGTCATCCATGCGGCCAAACCAGGTATGACTCTAAGTGAACTTCATAAAATTGCCTCCCTTAGCCTGACAGAGTCTCTTATTGAATTGGGAGTTCTATCTGGAGATCCTGCTGAGCTCTACGAGAATGGAGATCATAAAAAATATTATCCGCACGGAACCGGCCACTGGCTAGGCCTAGATGTTCATGATCAATGCCCTTACCTTGATGACCAATGTAACGATATAAAACTTAAAGAGAATATGGTTTTCACCGTTGAACCAGGCCTCTACTTTCCATCGGAAGATGAAAGCTTACCAAAAGAATTGCGTGGCATTGGAATTAGAATAGAAGACGATATTTTGATTACAAAGAACGGCAATGAAAACCTCACGGCGGAAATTCCAAAAACAATTCAAGAAATTGAAAAACAATGTAAAGAAAACTATTTGGATATCCTAGAAAAAGGAATTTAAATTTTACTTAGTTCTGTTTTTTAGCTTATTAAAAAGATATTTGATTGTGTGAAGGTTTTGATCTTTATCAGAAATATCTAATTTATTTGATAGCTCTTCGAGCAGCTCAAGACAAATCTTATGGTGGCGATCAGCTTCGGCTTTAACCATTGGAGCAACAGAAGTTAATTTATTCGCGTCAACAAGAGAAGATAACTGAACTCCATTAGTATATTCATCCAGTAAGTCTTGTTGTTTTAAATAAAGGTAACTTAAATAAGTAAGCTGGCCATTTTCAACATCTAGAAATTGATCTTTTTGAGAATCCGTTGAAAAATCCAATAGATCATCATAAAGCTGGAAACAAATTCCTAAATTCGATCCGATATTTCTAGCAAGGTTAATAATTTCATCATTTGAACGTACCATCACGAATGGAGACACCGAACACCACTCTAGCACGGAGCTCGTTTTATTATTGGATATTTGGGAAAAAACCTCTTCGCTGTAGGACTTGTTAACTAAGCACTCATGCTGAAGCCACTCACCCAGAGAGAGCCTTTTAATAATTGAGGCCATCTCAATGACAACATCAGAGTTTCCCAAACGAGATAAATCATTGATTACTTCTGCTAAAAGAAAATCCCCAGCAAGAATGGACATCTTGTTATCACCGGCCACATTAATACTTGGTTTACCCCTTCTCATTGTCGCATTATCGATAACATCATCGTGAGCAAGACTAGCGGCATGAACGAACTCAATAGAGCGCGCCAATACTTGTAAATCATCCTCGTCAACCCCAGCAAGCCTTCCAAATAGAACTGTTAAAATGGGGCGCAGTCTTTTTCCCCCTTTGAGAACAGTTTTATTTAGTAACTTCGCTATCTTTTTTTGACCATCTGCACTATTCAAACCGATCTGAAAATCGTCTTTAACAAGGCTTTTGATGTAGGAAGTAGTTGAAATGTCGTTACTTAGCATTTCTAGGTTGTAACACCGCATTGCCTAGTTGGCAATAACACCTTTCTCAAACATTTCTTATACATATACAATTTTGAACTAATGATTCTTGATATTTGACATGTAGCAAGGTATGTTTCAAGTCACAATTTAACAATCTCTTACATTTGGAAGATTTATGGCCGAAATAGTTACTCCAGAAAACAAAACTGAAAGCTATCGAATTTTTGATAAAATCGCTAAAACATACGATTTTCTCAACATTATTTTGTCTTTAGGAATCGACAGACTTTGGAGAAGAAAGATAATTAAACTTATTGGGAACTCTCCAAGAAGTAATGTCCTTGACCTGGCCACAGGAACAGCTGATATGGCCATCCTACTTGGCAAAACTGAAAACATTTCAAATGTACTTGGACTAGATATGTCCAAAGAAATGATATCAATTGGAAAAGAAAAAGTCTTAAAACAAAGTCTCGATAGAAAGGTAAAATTAGATATCGGAAACGGAATGGATCTCCCAGTTGAGAGCAGTTCAAAAGATCTCGTCACCATCACTTTCGGGATTAGAAACTTTGGCGATTTCAAAAAAGGTCTAAGAGAGATGCACCGGGTTTTAGTACCGAAAGGCCAGTGCGTAATAATGGAGTTCTCCTTACCTAAAAACATTCTAATACGTTCAGTCTACCTTTTTTACTTTAGAAACTTTCTTCCCTTTATTGGTAATATAATCTCCAAAGATAAGATGGCCTACAGTTACCTCAATGAAACTGTTGAAAAGTTTCCATACGGAAAAGAGTTTTCTGATGAAATGATCAACGCTGGTTTCAGTGAAGTTGCTATCCATCCCCTGACTTTTGGAATTGCATCAATTTATGTAGCAAAGAAATAAAAGATGAATTTGATTGAACTAAGAAGCCATGCACTCGAAGAAGTTGAAGCCGCCTATACGGCGAAGAAACCATTTGTTTCAATCAAGACAGAAATAATCGATCTATTTCAACACCTAAAATATCTTCAGAGCGGCCCCATTTGTTTTATCAAAGAAAAAGATAGTGATCTTCAATTCCTAGCACACGGTGCTTATCAGGTATTTGATGGTTTAGAGTCCACAAAATTTTCGGCGCATGAATATATCTTTGGAGCTGAAAAATTCCCTCATCAGTTCGGTGAGTTTAACAATGGTTACTTTTTTCGCCCTATCATTTTATATAAAAAGGATAATGCCGGTCACGAAACTGAAGTAAAAATATTCCTAGACTATGAAGCGATACCGAACAAAAAAACTCTCAGCAAGTTTATCATCTATATATCTGAGCTCTTAACATTCACTAATGAACTAAGCGGTACGATGCCAAAACGATCTCAAATAGTTGAGGTTCCTGAAATAGATGACTGGAAATCGAAGGTCACAAAAGTAACAAGCAGTATTACTGATAAACAAAAAATCGTTCTCAGTAGGCAAAAAATAATTTCTTACAAAAGTGCTGTATCCGAAGCATCATTAATTGATAATATTCCAATGAAGGGTGGGCAGTATTTATTTTTTCTAAAACCCTCTACAGGAAATTTTTTCATCAGTATTTCTCCTGAAAAACTTTTCTCTCTGCGGGGAAATCAAGTGTCAGTTGACTGCATCGCAGGAACCAGGTCGAGAGGAAGCACAAAAAATGAGGATTCTCTTCTAGAAAAAGAATTAATTAACTCTGAAAAAGAGCGTGCAGAGCACCTATTTGTGGCAAATTTTCTCGAAGAAAAAATGAATAAATTTTGTTCAAAATTAACGATGACCAAAGCATTCGATATTCTTAAGTTAAGTAAAGTTCAACACCTCAATAGTGAGTTTGTCGGTGAGCTAAAAGATGGGAAAAGCTACTTAAACATAGTGAAAGAGATATACCCAACACCTGCAGTTGCGGGGACACCATCAAAGTACGCGATTACAAATATAAAAGAAATTGAAAAAGTTGGCCGTGATTTTTATGCAGGGGCATGTGGTTATATCACTCATCAAAAAGCAGAACTTCTCGTCGGCATTCGCTCTATACAGGTAAAAGGCGATAAAGTTTATGTGTATGGTGGAGCAGGTATTGTAAACGGATCAGATTATCAAAAAGAATGGCTGGAAACTGAACAAAAAATGAAAAACTTCTCATTTCTTTGGGAGGAGTAATGGCCAATAACATTAATCAAATTTACGCGTTTTCTGT
Organism: Bdellovibrionota bacterium; assembly: GCA_030836365.1. Classification (GTDB taxonomy): domain Bacteria; phylum Bdellovibrionota; class Bacteriovoracia; order Bacteriovoracales; family Bacteriovoracaceae; genus UBA1511. The sequence continues at coordinate 9,237 of JAURQB010000078.1, forward strand.
AGTAGACCAACTCTTGAAGTTTGGCATCAATAAATATTACGTAAGCCCAGGGCTAAGAAATGCTCCTATCATATCCGCTTTAACTAAATTTAAAGGACTGGAAGTCATTACCGACGTTGACGAGCGATCTGCAAGCTATCGTGCACTAGGAAGAACAAAGGCAAGCGGAGTTCCAACTGTGCTCGTTTGTACTTCTGGAACGGCCCATCTAAACTATGCACCGGCCATCGCAGAAGCAGCGAAAACAAATGCACCGATAATTGTTATTTCTGCAGATAGGCCATCTGAAATGGTTGGCATGAATACAAACCAAACACTCAACCAGTTATCTTCTTATGAAGGCTTAGGCGTTTCCACTCACCGAATAGAGACGCCTAACAATGAAATGCCTTTATTTGAAACAATTAAAAATTTCAGTTTTTATATTTATGAGCAATGCTTTTTTAAAAGTATGCCTGCCCATATCAATCTTCCTTTTAGAGGCCAACTTGATGATGGACATGAAAAAATTGATGAGAAGGCACATGATGACTTTAATCAACTAATCAAACTTAAGTTTCCCCTCTATCAACAAATTGATCATTTCATTAAGCGTGACGTAGAAAGACCTTTGGTGCTCATTGGCGATATAAAAAAAACATTTGCGCAGGAACTTTTAACAATACTTAAGAAAAAAAAATATCCTCATATTTGCGACATTACCTCAGGATTAAAACTTTCAACAGGAATTAAAGAAAATAGCCTACCGTCAATTGACCACCCTGAAATAGAAAATTTTATAGATGATTACGCTCCGACCTCAATTATTCAAATTGGCGAGAGATTTATTTCAAAAAAGTATGACACCGTTTTTAGTGAAAAAAAAATACCATGGTATTTATTCAACCAAATGCCAAAAAATGTTCCAAATTCAAATCCTACGTTCCTGCTAAATAAAAATATAACGGAGATTTTTGAATCTCTTCCAGTATTTAAATCGCTGGATCTAAATAACGTCAAAACAGTAAACGATAAGAAAAGAGAACTTATTGAAACAAGTGAAGAATTAACCTTACCATTAGTTAGCAAACGAATACTGGATAATAGCACTGAACAGCAAGACATATTTATCGGTAATTCAAGTGCAATTAGATCTTTTGATTATTATATTAACATTTACTCAACAGGCCCTTATCTTAATATCCATACGAACCGAGGCGTCAGCGGAATTGAAGGTAACATCGCCACAATAACCGGCATCTGCGAAACCGAAAATATAAACTCATTAACCGCAGTACTTGGAGATATTTCTTTTTTACATGATTTAACATCATTAAAAGGGTTAACCTCTATAAAAAAGCCAATTAAAATATTTGTTATCAATGATCATAAAGGCGGTATTTTTGGTCTCCTTCCACTAGAATTAAATCATGAATCAAAGGAAATGATGGCAACAACTCATGAATATGATTTCAAACATGCGTGCTTACAGTTTGGTGTTGATTATGAGTTGATAGAATCAAAAAGAGAGTTTGAGCTCAGTCTGAGTGAAAATATAAATCGGCCAAAGGTTTATGAAATAAACATCAAATCTGCTGCAAATTTCAATCTTTATCAAAAACTAAAAACAATGGAATACTAACCACATCGTTAAATTAAAAAGTACCAGGATGAACACACGTCATAAAATAAAAAACTTAATTATTTCCACAAGACCAAAAACATTACTAGTAGGAGCGGCACCAGTAATACTAGGAGGTGCATATGCTCTTCATGAGTCTACTAATTTTTCACTATTAATCTTTTTTCTCACACTTGTTTGTGCTCTACTTCTTCAAATGGGAACCAATCTCGTCAATGAATACTTTGACTTTAATACAGGAGTTGACACAACAGAGCGAATTGGCCCAAAAAGATCTCTTCTTAGTGGAGAACTCGCACCAAGGGACCTTAAAATATTTTTTACCGTCTGTTTTTCTCTTAGTTTTTTACTAGGAATCTACCTGATGTACGTTGGGGGAGCACCAATTATCATCGTAGGGGTATTATCTATCCTTATCGCGTATTGCTACACGGGAGGCCCTTTACCACTCTCTCATTATTACCTAGGAGAGGTGCTTGCATTTATCTTCTTTGGGCCGGTTGCGGTCATCGGGACATATTACCTACAAGAGGGAGTAACATCTACACCTGTTATCCTTTCCAGTTTTGTACCAGGCTTTATTTCTGCCGCTCTCATGTCTTTAAATAATTTAAGGGACATTAAAACAGATAAGAAAACATCAAAAAGAACGATCGCCATCTTTATTGGCGAACAGAAAGCACGTTATTTAACCTTAATTTTAGGACTATGCCCTCTCTTAATTTCGATCGCTATCATTAAAAACCTTTTGGCAGCAACATTGCTTCTGCCCCCTATTCTGTTTATCCCATTATGGAAAAAAATATTAAATGAAAATGAGATGACTGAACTAAACACTGGAATTGCAATGTTTGGAAAATACAACATTTTATACTGTTTGCTTCTTTCTCTTCAGGTGATAATTAAGTAAATATGATGATCATAACAAAAAAGGTAATTAAAGAATTTATTTCACCAATACAAATTGGCCATCAATTACTTACTCATCGCTCTTTATATCTCATCGAAAACAAAAACAAAGTTATCAGTGAGCTCTCTCCACTTGAAGGGCTGCACCCAGAGTCTTTAGAGGAATCTAAAAACCAACTACAAAAAATCCTCTCTTCTTTTGATATAAATCACATCATAAATAATTTTCAAAACGGACTTTTTGATCCATCTAAAATTTTTTTTAATTTAATCAGTTTAGAAAAATCTACCAATTTATACTCGTCAGTTATATTTTGTCTTGAAGCTGCTATTTTAAATTTAGTATTTCCCCAAGAGCATAAAAAAATTCCTTATTGTTTTCTGGATTTTAATCTAGAAAAAACTAACGTCAGTAATGGGGTCATTAAAATTAAAATTGGCCGTCGTTCATTGGATGAAGATTCAGAAAAGATAAATAAGTATATTCAACAGACAAATTTAATTATTCGATTAGATGGCAACAGAAACATGAACGCTAATTCAATGTATGAATTACTTAAGAATAAACCATCAAACAGATTTCAATTTTTGGAAGATCCATTTACAACTGAAAGAGAGGCAGTTCTTTTTTATTCAAAAATGATAGATGCTCCACCACTCGCTCTAGATGAGAACTTAAACATACTTCTAGACAAAAAGTTTAAAAACAATCCTCTTCGTCATTTTATTAAATTTGCGATCATTAAGCCTAACCTAAAAGGTGGTATTTCCTCCGCATCAAAAATGGCAAATGAACTTAGAGAGATCGGTATTTCAAGCGTCATCTCGAGTTCATTTGAAAGTGAAATCGGTATAAATACGCTAAACAATATTCACTCCATTATTCCTGACACTTTTGCTAATAACCCTGGACTAGATACCCTAAAATATTTCAAATAATTTTTATCTAGAAAAACCGATCTCGCCCGGTCTTTATTTGTAGGTAAAATAATTCATCTTAAAGCATCAAGTTTAAATAATTGAGACAATACTTAAGATGAAAAAAATACTACTACTGACAAGTCTTACAATATTAACTTCATGCGGAGGGGACTGGTACTTAGAAACAGCGCCAAAGCAAAGCACTTATATTGAGGAGCCTAAAAGCGGCTCTTTATCGGGAGCTCTATCTTCAACTAGTGAAACTGTTCAAATTGTAGGAGAACCTGATGTCTTTGAGACAAAGGGACAAGGCCTTAATTTAGGACTGACCTATCAAAGCACATTAATTCATCAAAAATTCCAATATTATCAAAATACTTACGATGAAATAAACTATACCTATTCCGTAAATGGCGGTTCTCTTCAAAAAGCAGAAATTAATTTGGAAACAGCAGGATTTAGTTATTTACTTGGAATGAGAATCGGAAACTTCGTACCACGGGTTGGACTTCGCTCAGAAAATCAAACCGTCAACACAAAAGTAGACGGAGTGCTACAAGACACTCCTGAAAAAACAGGCCAACTATTTTTAGGCTATGGATTAGAGTTTAGGTTGCCGGTTACTCAATCCATTGAGGTTTTTGGAAGTTGGGATAGATCCCTTAAAGTAAGTAAAGACCCTAATTTTAGAATAAGAAATGATGAAATTGCAGTTGGGTTTAACTATAATCCATTTGCCAATAGTGGCGGAACAAAAGTAAGGCCAAACGAAAGTATTCTCCCTTATTGGCGTTTATATTAAAAAAAAGCCCCGCATCTTTAGCGGGGCCCTAAGAATATATTTTAATTTGGGTTATTTAATCAAACCATTTCCAGTTACATGAAAAACTTTAGAAGATTGGCTCTCTGTTACGATCGTTTTTGCTGCCCAACTTAACTTAAGAGAGAGACCCGCAACAGGGTTTGCAAGCGTGCCATGGTTTGTAATAGAAACTACTTCTGTTGAAGCGGAAAACTCGAAACCCCAAGCAACAAATAGCTCTGTCGCACTAACGAAGACACCAGTTAGGTATTTTCCTTTACCATCATAAGACCCACCGTATTGAAAATGCACAGTAAATGTGAAGCTAATGACTTCCATGCCGTATATATTTTCGTAGACAACCTTGTAAGATCTAGATTTTGGCATTTGCCAATTTTCCATCATCGATAAAGTTAAATCAAAATCATTCACTTCGTTTTCTAGTTTCGGCAGTACGTGAGTAACAGGAAGCTCTGAAGAGAGAACTGGTTTACCTGCTTCGATGATAGGATAAATCTTTTTTCCTAAAGCAATAAGTGAGTCAACAACACCAATTACTTGGCCAATTTCAGAAACAACGTTTTTGTCAAAATAATCGATTGATACTGAATCCAAGTCGGAAGGAGTTTCTACTTCAGTAATTTTAACAGAAGAAATTGTTAAATCTTCAAGGCTTGCATCTGAATAAGCAAGAGAAGACATAGTGAGTAAAAGGGAAAAAACTAAGGACTTAAACATAGGAACCTCCATTTTTTGATTGGTTGGCCCAACCTATTACGTGTAAAATTTACCTGTCAATCAGATAAAAAATTCACGACTTAATTAATATGATTTCAGTGAGTTATACATCAGGCAAAACCATAAAGATAGTAATATTTACACACTGTTAGGTTGACTTACGCTAAAGTTACGCATAAACTATAATGATGATTACAAAAAAACAAAAAGCCGTTTTGGATTTTATCACCCAATATACTGATGAGAATGGATATTCTCCAACCCAAAAAGAGATTAAAGACCATTTTAATTTGAAGTCCTTTGGCTCCGTTCAAAGATACCTAAAATACTTGAAAGACGCAGGATTATTAGAAAACGAATGGAACTCCAGACGTGGTCTAAAAACAGTAACTGAAGAAAACAATTATCACGATTTTCCAAAGATTCCTGTCCTTGGGAATATAGCCGCAGGTAACCCTATTGAGGCAATAGAGTCTTGCGATGACTTTATCAACGTACCTAAAACAATGGTCAAAAATTCAGGAACCCACTTTGGTCTTCATATTAACGGTGACTCAATGATTGAGCTTGGTATTAATGATGGTGATCTTGCAGTTATTAGATCCCAAAAAAATGCAAACAATGGTGACATTGTTGCTGCAATCATTGACGGAGAAGCAACCCTAAAAACGCTTGAAACAAAAAATAAAAAAACATTACTTTTACCAGCAAACAAAAACTATAAACCTATTGATGTTACTGGATTAAATATTCAAATTGCAGGTATTTTAACGGGAATTATGCGATCATATTAAGATGACCGACCTTCAAAAATTATTTATACAAAGAGAATGTTCTAGCGAGATATTTTTCAAGAAAGAACAAAAATCTTTTAGAGAAATTCTTGGCCGGGCCACTGATTGCACTCTTCATTCAAAAAAGAGCGAATGGATTGTCATGATCGATGAAAATAATCCAGCAAACTTGATGACCGGCATATTATCTTGTATCCACCACAATCAAAATTTTATCATTGCTTGCCAAGAAGATATAAGCCACGAAGAATTAGAAGCTTATCCAAAAATTTATTTATCCAACATTTCTGAACATACATTCCGAAAAAAGTCAGAAGTCCATAAAGAAAAACAGGAAAAAACGGGGTTTAAATTTAACGATGTTTTTTTTGGCTTTCTCACAAGCGGATCAAGTGGAAAGAGTAAAATTATTATCCATCCAATCAGTAACCTTATGACTAATGCATTACATGTAAATAATTTACTTGAAGTGAAAAGAGGCACAATTTTTCAACTCGCTTTACCAACCTATCATATTGCAGGCCTTGCGATATTGTTCAGAGCATTTTTTAACGGTTCTCCGCTCAATCATCTTCATAAAAAAGACCTGGAAACAGAAAACCTAAAAGGGGTCATTTCTCTAGTTTCGGCACAGATCCCTATCTTGCTAAAAAATAAAAATATCTCCCCAAAAGAATTAATTCTTTTTATTGGTGGTGGAAAAATAAACCTCTCACATTTATCCGCGTGCATTAATGCAAGATTTCCAACCTTCACAAGTTATGGGATGAGTGAAACCGCCTCCACCTTCTCCATCAAAAAACAGACAACAGATAAATTAAATTCCTCTATAGGTAAGCCCATCGCAAATGGTGAGTTCTCTATTATCAATCAAATTTTATACATAAAAACACCTGTTCTTTTCGCAGGAGAATTAATAAATGGTGAAATAGTTAAAGCATCACTGTCTAATAATTTTTACCGCACCAATGACAGAGCGAAAATTGAGGGTGATGAAATCTACCTCCTGGGCAGAGAAGATGAAATTATCGTTAGTGGAGGTAAAAATATTTCTCTAAAAAGGATAAGCGAAATGATCGAAAGCCGATTTTCAGAACTAGACTACCAATTAATCACACACCCGCATCAGAAATGGGGAGAATCTTACAGTATTTTTATCATGAGTGATGGTACGATAAATCATTTGGAAACAGCTAATGAGCTGAAAAGCAATTTGAAAAATGAATACTCCCCCTTTACTATTCATTTTCTCACAGGTGAAGAAGAATACAAAGGCATCAAGCCCTCTAAGCAAGAACTACTAGATCTACTGGCCGAGGATCTAAAAAAGGTAATTAATGGATAATATTCATCACGTTTATCTTCATGGTCTTCTTGGAGACCACACAGAATTTGATCAAGTCATCGACTACCTTCAAGAAAGTAAGATCAAGCATCACCGGCTAAAAATTGAACCACCAAAACAAGAAGAAAACTTTAAGCAATTCATTCCAAGGATTTTAGCGCAAATAAAAAATCTTCAAATCAAAGGAAAAATAAATCTCATTGGTTTTTCGATGGGTGGGAGACTTGCATTCTATTTAAAGTATTATTATCCGACTTACTTTAACCAAGTCATTATCTTAAGTGCACAAATGATTTGTCACGAAGATAAGGCTTCTAGAAAGAAAGTTGACCGCGCAAGACTAGATGATGTTAACAATGAAGCTGAATTTAAAGAGTGGGCCAAGAATTTCTTTATGATGGATATATATGGATCATTTTACCAAACATCGGCTTGTCATCAAAAAATAGATTCATTACGATATTCAGACCTCGCTCGTTATCAAATTTTTTTCAATCAATTATCCGTTACTCAGCAGCCTGAAATAGAACTAAACTCCATAACTTGGCAAAACCAAATGATCTTTATTTCGGGAAAATTAGATGAAAAATATTCCAACCTAGCAGAGAATTATCAACAATTATTGCCGAATGCCCAGTTTCACCAGATAGACGATTGCGCCCATGCGCTTCATCTAGAGCGACCTAAACGATTAGCGGAAATCATCAAAGCAAGTATCAGTGTTTAATTTCTCCTGTCAGAAGATAATAGGTTAATAAAAGTATTTTTTATTTTTATTTGTTAAAATAAAACAATCAAAATTAAAAAAGAGTTATCGATTAACATCACAAGGGAATTTAATGAAAAATATCTTCATCCTTATTATTTCCGTTTTATCATTCCCAGTCCTCGGAGATGAATTTATTGCAGTATTTAAAAAAGAAATAGAACAAGAAACTATTTCCAATCTTAAAGACATTAAGCTAATAAAAAATTTTGGGCCTTCTAAAAGATTTACTCTTTTTAAGACGAGCTTGCGAACTCATGAGATTAAAAGCCAATTAAAAAATATTAAAGAATTTCAATTCATTACTTTAAATGACAAAATTCAACTACCGCCAGAGATCATCACCTCAAGCCTGCAACGTTCAGATAGCAAATGGTGGCAAAAGAGCATTCAATTGCAACAGGCCCATGAACAAACAAGAGGAGATGGCAATATAGTCGTCGCCGTCATTGACACAGGCGTAGATTATTTACACAGTGATTTATCAAATAATATGGCCTTTAATTCAGGAGAAATTCCATCAAATGGGATTGACGATGATCAGAATGGATTTGTCGATGATTACTATGGTTTTAACTTTCTTGCCGGTAGAGGAAGTGCAATGGATGATAATGGACACGGAACCCATTGCGCAGGAATAGTTGCAGCTAATGGAGCACTTAAAGGAGTCGCACCAAATGTTAAAATTTTACCCTTAAAGTTTTTAAATAATTATGGACAAGGTGATATTGCAGCCGCGATTGATGCAATCACTTACGCAGTCGACAGAGGTGCCAAAATCATCACGAACTCTTACGGGAACCCAAATTCTAACGACGCGTTTTTGGAGGCCATCAGGTACGCAAAAGATAACGACGTTCTCTTTTTTGCGGCGGCCGGCAATGCAAAAAACGATAATGACTCCCGTGGCGAATACCCGGCTAATTATCACTTAAATAATGTCATTAGCGTTGGCGCTATTAATCAAGCTGACTCTAAGGCAAGCTTTAGTAACTTTGGCCAATTGAGTGTGGACCTATTTGCTCCGGGAGAAAATATTTATTCCCTAGAAGTAAACAACCAGTATCGAGTCCGCTCTGGCACTTCGATGGCCACGCCGATGGCCGCGGCCGTTGCCGCATTAATTTGGTCCGAACACCCTCAATTAAGTGCACAAGAGGTCATGGAGGCCCTCAAAAGTTCGACGAGAAAAACCCAAAATCTTTACCCCCTTTCGCAAACACCAGGCACCATCGACGCTCTACATGCAATCAACCTTAATCAATCTCCACCAGAGTATCCTTTCCCCAGGGCCGGGATTACAACCAAAGATTATGAACTTCAATCAGATTCCCCCTACGAAAACAATACGACGAAACCCTATAATGTCTCCGCA
>JAURQB010000079.1 GCA_030836365.1 Bdellovibrionota bacterium
CCACTTTCATTTCGGATAGGAATATTTTGTAAATTAGGATTTAAAGAACTCAACCTTCCTGTCGCAGCAGTATGCTGAGAAAAGTTAGTATGAATTCTTTTTGTTTTTACTGAAACCAATTCTGGTAGCGCCCTGACATATGTTGAGAGAAGTTTATCAATCTCTCGGTATTTCAGAAGTAATCCAGGAACTTCACTGACTCCCATCGAATCCAAATCTTCAAGTACACTTGAGTCTGTGCTGTAGCCTGTTTTTGTTTTCTTTTTTGCAGGTAAATTTAATTTCTCAAATAATAACTCTCCAACTTGTTTAGAGGAGCGAAGGTTAATTTCACCGTCATACAAGCCTGAGATCTTCGCTTCTATTTCCGCGATCTCCTTCTCAAGATCTTTTTGGTATTTTTGAAGATACTTAGAGTTGAGAAGTATTCCATTTCCTTCCATTTCAGAAAGAACCGAAAATAAAGGAAAATCAATTTTTCTATATACTTCAATTACTTCTCTTTCAGTGGCTTCTTTTAAAAGAACTTCACCAATTTCAATCACAGCTTTCATTCTTAAACCGATTTGAGAAGACAGATCTACAGCTTCTATATCCCCTTGTTTTTTATCTAAACCAGGGACCGACTTTGCCAAGTACTCTTCCGCCATCGAGCTTAGGTCATGTTTTGCATTTTGATTAATCAGGTAGTGAAGTTGAGTTACATCAAATATTTTTTTGGATTTTGCTATTGAATGTTGATCAAGATAATTGACCAATCTTTTTCCATGCTCAGTGTAAATATCTTTTTTACCAATAATGGAAAAAACATCTTCTAGATACTCTTTGGTAAAAGTAATTAAATTATTTCCCGCTAATAAATATGCATTGACGAGACGACGTGTTGAAATATCACTTTGATCGAAATCCAAATAAATTGCTACCGATTCAAAATCTGTGATCAATTTTTTCAATTCACTAACGCCAAACTCTTTTCCAAAATTCTGTTGGTTAAACTCTGGAGTCTCATCAGCAGAACTTATCTGCTCATTATTTTCACCGGCTACGTGATTTTGATATTCAATGTCTTTAATTTTTTTCAATGCACTCTTAAATCCATATCGCTCAAAAAAAGTTTCGAGCTCAGGGTTTGGGCCAAAAGAGTTTACTGAATCATTTGGTTTAATATCTAGATCAACTTCAGTAAAAATTTGAATAAGTTTTTTTGAAAGTAGCGCATCTTCAACATGGTTTTCAAAAGCATCGATGACTCGCTTACCTTTCATTTCACTTTTATTTTCAATACATGCCTCTAAAGTTTTATATTGATCTAAAAGTTTTGCCGCGCCTTTTGCCCCGATGCCTTTCATACCAGGAATATTATCACTGGCGTCTCCAACAATTGATAGATAGTCAACAATCTGCTCTGGCCAAACATTCATTTTATTAAAAACGCCATCACGGTCGTAAATAATATCTTTCATCGTGTCGACTAGTTTTACTTTATCATCTACAAATTGCATTAGGTCTTTATCACCCGTAGCAATTAGAATTTCATCGAATTCATCCTTCCATTTTGTACAAATAGTTCCAATGACATCGTCGGCTTCGTAACCTACTTTTTTTTGATTAGCGAGCTGCATACACTCAACCAATTCATGAATAATTGCAAATTGCGGAATCAAGTCCTCAGGAACTTCAGTCCTATTGGCTTTGTAGTCATCATAAAGTTCATGTCTAAAAGTTTTCTCTCCTGTATCTCTCGCCATGACGATATGGGTTGGAGAATACTGAGATAATAATTTGAAAACCATATTCCAAACACCATGAACCGCATTCACCGGTATTCCATCTGGGCTTGTTAGAGGCCGAATTGCATAAAATGCTCGAAAAATGAAACTACTAATATCGACAATAATTAATTTTTTTTTCATGTGATGATCTCAATCGAAATTTTAAATGAGATTGGAATCTATCACCCAGTTCGCTTATTTAAAAGTAGTTATTAACCGCGCTCTTGCTTCGCGAACCAACTAGATAGTTCTGCTTTTTCTTTATCTGGGCCATTAATGGCGTTGACGGTTGTGTCGGCCATGACGTCTCCTAGGCGATTACCTGAATCAAGTTTTAAAAGTAAGTATAACTCTAAGCCCAGAAAAAATGACCCAGCTAGAATCCAGATGATCCATCCCCAAATGGGAATCACGCCAAAAAACAATGGGAGGCTAATTGGCAGGTTTCTAATAATAGATTGTTTAATAGAGCAATACTCTCCATCTTCCATAGAAATAACGTTAAAGCCCATGAGCTTTTTACCAACTGACTGGCCATTTTGCAAAGCATCAGACACGCTTAAATAAAATACGGCGAGCAAAACACCGACGGGATAAAAAAAGATTGATAACAATAGGCATAAAAATAAATCAACGGCTTTCGCAAATAGTCTCGCTGTCTTTCCTGCTTTCTCTGAATTTTTAAGTAAATACTTTTTATTCATAACTAATTGTCTATAATACTTGTCATTAATTATAGCTTAGAATTCAACTTTATACAGAGTTAATTTCTGTACATAAGACGGTAATTACGTTAAAAATTTTTAGTCGTATAAAAGGAGTAAATCATGGGACAAGTCACAAGTGTTAATCAAGATGAATTTGAAGACAAAGTTTTAAACTCAACAAAACCTGTTTTGGTCGATTTTTGGGCAGAATGGTGTGGGCCATGTAAAACACTTCTTCCTGTACTAGATGAAGTAGCAAACGAGACTGGTGAAAATGCTTCGGTTTTCAAGGTTAACGTTGATGAAAATGGAGACCTGGCGCAAAAGTATGGTATTCGTGGTATCCCAACGATGATCTTTTTCAAAAATGGTGAAGCAGCAAAAACTCTTGTTGGTGTTCAACCAAAAGACGAAATTAAAAAATCTCTTGAGGAACTTTCATAAGTGACTAACTATATTATTCATGGGCTTAATGAAGCCCATGAAACTCTTTCCGCCGTCATGTCTGATTCACTGTTGATAAAAAACTTTGAAGAAGCAACAAAGGTTCTTGTTGAAGCATTTAAAAGCAATCAACGAGTTTACAGTTGTGGCAATGGTGGTTCGATGTGTGATTCCATGCACTTTGCAGAAGAATTAACTGGTAGATTCAGAAAGGATCGTTCGCCGCTGCCCGCAACAGCAATTTCTGACCCTGGATACATTAGTTGTGTTTCAAACGATTTTGGTTATGATCATATATTTTCTCGATACCTAGAAGGATGGGGAAATAAAGGCGATGTTCTGGTTGCCATTACCTCTAGCGGCAACTCACCAAATGTCATTAAGGCCGTTGAATTAGCAAAGACGAAAGGAATAAAAACAATCGCTCTGCTTGGAAAGGGTGGTGGAAAACTTAAAGACATGGTCGATATTCCTTTGGTTGTTCCATTCACTAAAAATACAGACCGCGTTCAGGAAATTCATATCAAGCTTATTCACCTTTTTATCGAAGGTGTTGAACGTCATATTTTTCCAGAAAATTATTAAAATTATATCTAAATAAATCCACTACCAAAGACAGAGCAAATTGCTCTTACTCCACTGAGTGGTATAACTTTCCCCTCACGCTAAAAAGCACAAGTTTTAAAACATGTTATAATTTTTTAATAAGTACCTAAAAAAACAGGAGCTATTAAAAAATGAACGAAACAGTAGTCTCTACAGCTGCAAATGTAACCAATGTAAATTTCCTTAATACAATCATCGACTTTTTTGAAAAGGGCGGTGTCTTTATGGGAATTATTCTTCTTGTGTGGGGAATTGGAATCGCAATTTGTTTGGAAAGGTATTCAAAGTTAAAAAAGATGGACATTAATGGTGCTGGATTTATGAACGAAATCCAACGACATATTCTATCTAACGATCTTCAAGGCGCCATCAGAATCTGTAGCGGATCTCAAGCGGTTCTTCCAAGGGTTCTAAAAAGTGGTCTAAAGAGATCTAATAGCTCATCTGAGCAGATGCAAAATGCAATTGATGCGACTTCTTTAGAGGTTATCCCGAAAGTTGAAGCAAGGCTGAACTACCTTTCATTGATTGCCAACGTTTCAACTTTATTTGGCTTACTCGGGACAATCCAGGGGTTAATTACCTCGTTTGCTGCCGTGGCAGCTGCAGACCCTAGTCAAAAAGCCGAAATGCTCGCTAGCGGTATTGCAAAGGCAATGAATACCACATTCCTGGGGCTACTATCTGCAATCACCATCATGATTCTACACTCTTTTCTAGTGTCTAAAGCAGAAAGCATTATTAATGGGATCGATGAGTATTCAGTCAAGCTAATGGATCTACTTGGAACAAAATCTTCTAAATAAGGAGAACAACTTTGCTTAGAAAACCTAGTCGAAAAAATTATAAATATGAATTCAAGCGTCCAAATTTAATTCCTATCTTGGATGCCGTTTTCATTTTTATTTTCTTTCTTCTACTTTCAGCAAACTTTTTGAATGTTTATGAAATCAACTCAAATGTTCCTACTGTTTCATCTGCTCCACCGCCAAAAAATGCAAAGCCATTGAATCTTGGTTTAAAAATAGAGAACAATCGAATTAAGATTTACACAGGAGTTCCCTGGAAATTGTTAAAGACAATAAATAATCGAGATAGAAAATATAATCTAAACCTCCTTCACGACTATCTTATTGCAGTAAAGAAAAAGAATCTTGGAGAACGTACAATAACACTTGAGCCCAGAGACACAGTTGAATATGAGAACCTGGTAAAAATTATGGATACCGTTCGTATTTTTAAAACCACTGACCCTAGTTTCTATATAAAAACAAAAGATGGAATGGATCAAAAAGTAGAAGCACTATTTGACGATATCATCTTTGGAAATATCAAGAGTTAATTATGAGAAGAATTCCAATTAGAAAAAGAGTAAAACGAAAAAAAGCTCAAGTACTTGATCTGGACATCACTTCCCTACTAGATATCCTCGTTATTCTTCTTGTTTTTTTGCTTAAAAGCTATAATTCATCCGGGGTTGTCTTTAATGTGCCAAAAGGCATTTCGCTGCCAAGATCCACCTCTCAGAATATTAATAATGCAGGCGTTATTGTTCAGGTGAGCACTACGGCCATCTACGTGGACGATAAAGTTGTTCTTGATATTAAAAGTACTCAAGGGAAAAAGATTTTCAATAAAGGCAACGTCATCATTCCTTTGTTTGAAGAATTAAATAAAAAGAAGAAAACCTTTAAGCAAGTTGCAAAGAGCAGTGAAAATGCTAATGATTTCTCTGGAATCGTTAATCTAATTGTTGATAAAAGCATTAAATATAATTTTTTAAAAAAGCTCCTTAACACCTGCGCAAGTGCAGGATTTCAAAAATATAAATTTGTTGTTCTTGGTGAAGATTCTTAATTAATTTTATTCTTGAGGATAAAAATTCATTGGCTGAGTGACCTCAACAACTCCTCCCCCGCGTGGACTTGGGAATGGAATTCCTTTAAGAACGTTGACAACGCAACCTCTAACAATTTGAGGCATTGAACTTTCTTTCACCCCTGCTCTAGTAACGTACCCCGAGGCACCGATAACGAAATTCAAGGTTATCCTGCCAGAGAATTCTTTATTCGATTTATCGAGCTCTTTTTGATAACAAAATCTGAATTGCGGTAAATGATCCATTAAGATTTTTCGAATTGTATCAGGGTCCATTCCGCCGAGTACCACAGTCCGAGATGGGATTCCGGCAGTCGCCATTACTTTATCGCTTTGAAAATCAGACAATGCACCTGTATCATCTAAATTTTTTGAGGCACTCTTGGATAAATCATCCGTATTGCTTTCTACCTGACTTATTTTTACATTATCCCCTATATTTTTTGCAGATGGACTATCTGCAGTGTATTCAAAATTTTGTTGCTGCTCATTCGCTACATTAGAGATATCGCTCGCCTTACTTAAAACGTTTGGCAAGCTCGCTGAAAAGTCCATTGCCTTGTATGTATCAACATTACCACTTGTTTTTTTGACCCGTTTGACGATCCTCTTTTTTGCAACCGTTTTGCTTTTGGTTCTTGAAGACTTTTTCTTGGCGATAGACTTCGCTTTTGACTTCTTTTTAAAAGTCTTATTTCTCGCGACTTTTGCCTTTGTCTTTCTCGGAGATTTTTTAGCTTTCTGTGCAACTTTTTTATTTTTCTTCTCTGTCTTGTCTACAGCAATGGAGAGAACGGGTTTTTTATACAATATGGATGCAAGTTTTTGTGGAGCTTTTTTTTCTTTGAGCTCCTCATTAACATCCATCACCCCAATAAAAAGAAGAAATATGAATACAATGGCCATCACAATAGCAAAATATTTCCAAAACACTTTATCGTTGTTAATAAAAGGCTCTTCAATTGTCGTAGGTGGCGCCTGCGAAAGGCGGATAAATATTTTCACTTGGTCGCTTAAAAAAACGGCAAGTGATTCATCGTCTAAAACATCCTTGTTCTTAGCCTCCGAAAGGTTCAAGAACTCAAAGCCATCAATCGGCTGAACAATAAACTTACCTTGCTTTTTCATTAAGAAGATAATGTTTTCGCTCTTTCCTAGATATGGTAGGATCACACCATTTTTATTTTCACCACCGTGAAGGTTAAATACGTCATCACCTGCGGGAAGATAATCAATACTCAGGATATGATGTCCAACGGTAACAGTTACCTCAATGGATTTCTGATATAAATCATAATGGAGAACATTTTTTATATTCTCAGGCAGCTCAAATATATACTCCATTTGATCTGAGTTTTTGTGATTTTCAAGAGGATACTCAACCTTATCAAAAGAACCTTTTTTTCCTTGCGGCTGATTAACTTTATTGACCCTTTTTGCCGTTAGTCCCCCGGGGAAACTGGGAGCCTTCTCTTCTTCTAAATTCAACAGAGGAGGTATCTCTTTTTTATTATCCAGAAGAGTAGAATCAAAAGAATCTAATCTATAACAGACTGAACCAAAAAAAATCTTATCACCGACTTTTGCATCTTTAACGATAGCACTCTGTCCATTGACATAAGTACCTTCAACAGTATTCATGTCATAGACTCGCAAACCGGTCAAAGTTACTTCAACCACTGCGTGTACACCCTCAACCCCATCATCTCTAATAATTAAATCACAGGATTCACCGCATCCAACGAGAATTCTTTTTTTATTTAAAACAAAGGATGCCAACTCATCCTCCGAAACAAGCTCAAATTTAATATTTTTATGCTTTGTAACTTCCATATAAATTCCAATTCCTTATTGAATACGCTCAATAGACAATATTACTTCTGGTCTAAAATTTTTTCGGTAAGGTAGTTTATTATTAAACTCTCTTTTAAATCTATTAATAATACTGATATCACCAGGAACACCTGTCTCTCCATCAACACTAATTTCCTCTAAATCAAATTTTTCATATTTCTTATATTTATAAATTACATTTTCTTTTTTTCTCTTTGCCTCAGAATAGCTAGAAAAAGTCAGGATAAAACTTATTAGTGCAATCTTCATTATTTTAGTCCTATGATGTATTGTTTCATATGATTAAGTGATTCGAGATCACTAGATCTTTCGACTTTAAGTGACTTAAGTAATTTCAAACCAGATTCTTTATCACCATCTATTGCTTCCAAAAGAGCATAATTAATATTGTCAAAAGTATTATTAAAACCACCAATTAACTTAAATATTTCCCTAGCTTCATTTAACTTTTTGAGCCGAACATAATTAGCGGCAAGCAGAGATAATATCTTCTTATTATTCTTATTATCTTTTAAAAGAGATTCTAAATTTTGAGCGGATTTAGAAAAAAATCCCTTATTAAAGCTTAAAACCGCATGATTAAATTTAGCAGAATTAAGCCCAGTTTTACTTTTTGCGAATTCTAAGAGCATAAAAGACTTTTGATGATCCCCTGCTAAAAAATATAATACTGCAAGGTTATTGATCGCAGGGCCATATTTCTCATTTATCCCAAGGGCATAATCAAAAAAGTATTTCGCTTTTTTCAATTCACGATTTTTTAAATAACAAATACCTTTAATATTCCAAAATCTTGGAGTTTTTGAATATTTTGAAAACAACGAGTTTAAAATCTTTAAACCACTTTCAATTTTTCTCTGATGACAAAAAATAACTGCCTGAGTTAAAGGCTCTGAGACGTGGCCTAAATCACTTAGTTCCCTTATATTTAACTCACCGACGGACTCCGTGATGATTCGATCAAAGTCATCAAGCTCATCTATTTCGGCGTCGGGATTACCTTTAAAAACACTCGTTCGACGACTGAACTCGCCATCACTAATTTCATTTATCTCTAATTCCTCAAGTGCACTAATTTGTCGTTTGGGAGTTTCCACCTTGTTTTTTTTAACACCTGAACAACTGAATACAGTAAACAATATAAAACAAAATAAAAATAGTTTCATCTCACAGCCCCCTATCAGAAACAATCCAGTAATTAAAATCAGAAACTGGAATCTTTCCAGAAGGTAACTCATTAGAAACCTCATTATTAAATAAGGTTAGGATTTCTTTTTTTATAATGATGTTTTTTAAATTAAGCCGAAGTTCGCTTTCTTGCTTATTTAAGCTCTTAGACAAATCTAACATACTTTTCCTAAAAGCAGAGATGTACTCCTTGGATTTATTTGGAGGCGAAAACCTAGTGATCTCACTTGCAAGCCTTTGATAAGAATTTATTAATAAGTTATACATTGGGGCAACAAACAACACGCCCCCTTTTTTAAGGTCATTAACGACATCTGCAGATAAGGAAGATATGTCGTTAATTCTTTTTTTCAAACGTGAGTTAAAGAGATTTTCAGGAAAAGACAATTTTTTATAAAAAATAGAACTGGAGCGTTTATTAAAATCGTAAAATCTAGAAATCGCAGATAATTCTTTATAATATAAATTGTTAGATCGAGTTTTCTTGTATTTTGCATTCACTAGTTGAATTATTTTTTTCGCTTTTTTAGAGCTTTTTTGAAAGTAGCTCAATGCAACCATCTTCGCCACTTCTAGCTCTTTGTCAGACTTTAGGTTTTTTATCTTTAATGTCTTAACAAGCTGTTTAAATAAAAAATCAATATCACCACTGACAAAAAAACTGTCATAACTTTTTATTATTAATTCTTCACGAAAATGCTTTTTCTTCACACATGATAAGAACTTAGCGGTCGACAATCTTGGCGTTTTACTCTCAATTAAATATAAATTAAAGTAA
>JAURQB010000080.1 GCA_030836365.1 Bdellovibrionota bacterium
CAAATTTGCCCCATTAGTGATGCTTCAAGTTCACCAACTTTATTTCTTATATATATTCCTCGTTGAATCTTTTTATTCAATGCATTTTTTTGTACAGTATTGAGATTAATTCCATTTGTATCTAACTCAACAATCGCCATATCGGCTGCAATTACTTCTTCTGCTTTTCCACAAAAGAATGCGACCATTGGGTCTTGCTTAATTTTTTTAACGGCCGTTTCACACTCTTGCTCATTTGCTGGTTTTTTTAATTCATAACTTGATGTTGTAATTGGGAGATTTTCGTCATTGAAGCTTTCACTAAATAGGTCGAGGTTAGGGCATATGTTTTGATTTTTTAAAAATAAGATAAGTTGATCAAGCTTAAAAAAACCGTAAGATTTTTTTTGCGTCTTTTCACTTGATTCTTCTATGTCGAAATTAACTTCAAAGATAATTCGATCGGTTGTTTTTATTAATTTATTTGCGGCCAGCTCGCTAAAGCGACACAGATCTCCAGGAACAAATAAATCGGTATATTGAGAATTTGAAGTGAAAAATATCCAGGATAGATATGAAGGAGCAATTTTAATATTTTCCCTTCTGAGTTCTTTATTTGTAACTAATGGGAGTTTACTCGCGGAATTGTAAATAAGTTTAAAATTCTTTTGTAAAACCTTTTGGTTTTCTTCTAATTCAAAAAAGATGCCCCTCTGTCCAAAACTTTCATTGAACAAAAAGAAACATAAAAGAATCAATAACAGTTGGTACTTTTTCATCTATATAAAAGAGTACCAACTCTTTGTGTTAGAGTACAGTCCTTGCTCGTGTTATAAAATCAGAGCACGGACTTTGCTAGAACTGACGAGACATCATCAATTTCGATATTTTCCGTATCTTCGACTTGAGATTTTGATGAATTGAAATTGATCATGCAAAAGGAGCAAGCAGTTGCCAGTTTTTCTTTGTTTGCCTCTCCAATTTGTTCTAAACGTTTGGTTGCGAGGTGACCGCCTTCAGGCAACTCATACCACATATTTCCGCCGCCCATACCACAGCAAAGTGCTTGGTCTTTATTCTTTTCCATTTCATTGACAGTTAGCCCTGGAATTGAAGCAAGTATTTCTCGAGGAGCGTTGTATTCACCGTGGTGCCTTCCAAGGTAGCACGGGTCATGAAAAGTAGTGCTTTCATTAATTGGTTTTTCAGGAGTCAGCTTACCCGACTTTATAAGCTCAGCAAGAAGTTCTGTGTGGTGAATTGTTTCAAATTCGCCATCTTCAAACTTGGCATATTCCTTACCGATTGTGTGAAGGCAGTGCGGACAGTGGGTAACAACTTTATCAAATGAGTATTGATTCATATTGGCGATGTTTTCAATAGCAATCTCAAAAAATGAATACTCATCTCCAAATCGTCTGACTGGGTCTCCGTTACATTTCTCTGTTTTACCCATAACGGCAAAATCAACACCAGCTTTTTTCAGAAGTTGAACTGTATCTTGAACAACCTTTTGATTGCTAGCATCGTAGCTTCCAGCACATCCTACATAGTATAAATAATCGACTTTTTTTCCTTGCTCGATGACTGGAACATCTAAACCATCGGCCCATTTAAAGCGGTCATCGTGTGAAATTCCCCACGGATTATAATTATTTCTAATTTTGCTTACAGCATCTCCGGCAGCAGGAGGAATATCACCGAGAGTAAGAGTTTTATATCGCTTTGACTCCATGATGATATCGACATGATTTATATGAGATGGACATTCCTCAACACAAGCCCCGCAAGTAGTACAAGCATCAAGCTCATTCGCTTGATAAATAGGTGAGCCTTCCCAGATATTGTCAGTATTTTCTGTCGTTAATTCACCAAGGGCAAGGTCTCTCGCCTTGGTGACAATCGTTTTTGGATTGAGTAGTTTATCTGCACCGTTTGCTGGACATGCCTCCGTACAGCGGCCGCACTCGACACAGGTTAAAAGATCGAGTCTATTAAGCATCGACATTTGCGAAATTGTTGCAAGGCCAAAACTTTCAGCTTCCTCATCTTCAAAATCCATTGGTTGTAGCACGGGAGGTTTTCTATCAGGTTTAACCAACGCGGCAAATGGTATCGCGATAAAGTGAAAGAATTTTGAGTAAGGAATGATGGCAACAAAAGCCATGGTGTTGATCATATGAATCATCCACATGCTTCTATAAGTATAAGCCCATGTTTGATCACTCAAGTTGAAACTTTTAAAAATAGTTGCAAGAAACCATCCAATAGGTGCCCAAGTTTTTTCACCGATTGGCATTCCTGTTCCCATAATTCGGACACCTTCAATTAGATAACCAAGGATAACGAGTGCTGCTAAAAATGCGTACATCGTTTTTTCTTGATTGGGTTTTGAGGAGCTGAGCTTTTTGAGTTTATCTATGTAGCGTCGTTTATAAGCTAGGCCAAGACCTAATAAAATAGCGATTCCAGCCATATCAGCGAGAAAACTAACGACAATATAAAGTGTTCCTTTAAAAATTTTAAAGGGTGTATCGTAGTGAATAGCAACCAGGTCAGTCGCAATCCACAGAATAAGAAATCCATAATAAATCAATGCATGAAAAGCAGCATGACCTCTTTTGTGAACTTTACCTGCAAATAAAATTGTTTGAAAAAAAGCCTTCCAGTTTAGGTCAGAGAAAGACTGAACAAGTCCACCATCACCAATAAGAGATGAAAGTTTTTTGCCTCCCGTCACGAACCTAAGCTTTTCAATTATGCCCTTGATGAAAATTCCTAGAGAAACAAATAGGAGTAGGTACATGATTACTTTAAATGATTGTGGGATTGACCACATTATTTCTCGCGTTGCGACAGAAGCATCGATGTTCATGAAATTGCCTTCGTTAGATGAAATACAAAGCTCCATCTTACATTAGTATTTATTAATTTTGAATTGAAAATGAACATTGTTTTATTGTTGGTTAGCTAGGATAATGAGGATTTAAATCCATGACTAGGGAGCAACTTTGAGATTCATGTATTCTGCTTTTCTACTATCGCTTATTCTTATCATTAATCAAGGATGTGGTGGCTCTGGTTATTTAAATAGAAAAAATCACCAGTTTTCACAGAAGCCCCAAAATGTAATTTTTGCGCAAATTGAAGGCTTAGGCGTGACACATATGGGTGCTCTGCGATTTGGCATTCAAAATGACCAAGATTTGGACTACTTATCTTCATTTTCGTGTAGTGGAGTTGTTTGGCCACAAAATTTATACACAATGCGGCCAACAGCGTTTGACTCGATGAATGCCCAAATTATTGGTTCCAAGGGACTTCAAGGAAGCTGTGAGGATTTTGACTCAACGCCATTTTGGCAACGATTTTTAGTGAAAAATAAACAGGTTGTGATTTTAGAAATTGATAGTGATCCTAAGAATACTCTAGAAGGAAGAGAGTCCTGTAATAAGAAAAGCTTTCTATCGGGTGTGACTCTATTAAAAATGTCATCAAAAAACTCCTCGCAAAAAAAACCTATTTCAAGTTTTAACTATAAAAATAAGACCTTTCCAAAGGAGGGAGTTTATTACGACTTGAGTTGTGGAGAGAAATTAGGGCAGATGAAATGTCGCTCATCTGTTGTTGAAAATATTCGTTACGTTCTAGAGAATGTTTTTAATAAAAATAAAAATGTTATATTTGTCATACGGGATTTTAGATACAAAAAACTTCTTAAAAGAAAACAATATGCTCGCGCTTTTAAGCATTTGCATTCTATCATAACGTCTATTAGTGCTAATCAATTTGCTGGGCAAACTCCGCAAAATCTTTTGACCCTTGCTACAGGAGTCAATAGTACCGAAATAGAATTTCCGAATTCGAGAAGAGGATGGGTTAGATTAATAAAAGAAAATAAATCTAATATGTTTCGCTATTCGGGCTTGCAGAGTCTTGCTCTCGCGAAAGGAGCTTCTGCGGAAAACTTCTGTGGCTCGTTTTTTGATTCAGAGATTGTTGAGCGTATATTTTTTCACCACGAAAGAGATCGGAGCATTGGTGAAACTTTTCAGGGACTTATTGAGTGGTAATAATAAGAGAAATATCTCATGAAGATAATTTTGAAAATTTATACAGTACTAGAATTAAGCATCCCATTGTCTTAACGCCTGGCCCTAAAGAGGCTGATAATATTCGTTACCTAAACCAACAATTTTTTTTTCAAAATAGGTTAGATCCAATCACGATGTCTGCTTTCACGAACGACATGATTGATCGTTTATGTCGGAGTGATTCATATCCAAATAACTTTAAGACCAAGGTGTATCGAAAAGCAGAAATATTTCTTAATCTCGCAGGTGCCTGGGAGAGTGTTTTTGGAAGTGAGCAAGATGAATTATTCTATCAAGCCTATCGAGTTCTTTCTGAACTGAGAGGGAGCACGTTGTACTTAAATTTAATTTCAGAGGCGCTAGATTTATTAAGTTCAGATCTAAAAAAAGCGGTTTCACTTATGTGGGCATTTATTGATGAACAAGGTATTGTCGATGAGCATCGTGCTTATAAATTAATTGAGGAAAACGCAACAAGGAAGCATTTTGAACACGATGGGATACTTGTCGTTGGATTTAATCACTTAAGCGCAGTACAGGTAGATATGTTTAACCACATTTCTAGCTACATGGATGTTATTATTACTCTTCCAAAAGGGATTATGAATAACTTAACTCGGTTTGATTGGCCGATGTGGCTAGAACAGGATGAAACACTGATTAATCTTCAATCGAAGGATGATGATAAAAATAAAAAAAAGTTAATCGATACGCGTCAGCCCCATAAGTCAGAAGTTTTTGCTCAAAATAGGTTGGGTGATGTTATTGGAGAAACTTTTAGCGATACTATCATTTTACTAAAAGATGAAATCGAAATGGCAGATTTATTAGAGCTTCCATTCGTCAATTACGATGCCCGTATTTCAAATGATATATATTCAGAGAGGATAAATAATCTCTATGAAGAAATACGAAGTAAAAAATTAAAAACACCTGATGAATACAGATTATTTATTAAATTAAAAATTAAAGAATCCCTAATTAAGCAATCAGATGATCCCTCAACATTTGTTGATATTAAAGCGGCATATCTATTTCACCAAGTCTTGAATAATCTTGAAAAAGAGTACATTGGCAATGTTACTCTTACTGATTTTATTCTAAGAGTCATTAAAAATGTATGTCTTCTTAATGCTCCGAGGAGCTCGACAGTAAGTTACACCGGCCAAGGAGTGAAGAAATGTGAGGTGTTGTCGATAAATGATTTAAAGTTAAAAAGATTGGAATCAGTGAACCTTATTATAAAAAGAGATTTTCTCCCTTTTGGTATTAGTTTTGATGCAAGTAATAGAGAGTTAGTTTCATTTCTGAGCACTATCGGTCCTATTAAAAATACAAGTCTAAACAATCGCATTAATCTTTGCTGGTTATTAATGAGTCTTGACGCTGATCCTAAAAATAGGATTTTAATTGAGGTTGGCGCAAAAGATCTTGGGGCGGAATTGTTACAATTCTTAAATATAGAAGTTAAAGAGACAATTCTCTCAAATTCAGAGATTAAAGAAATTAGAAAAGATAATTCACGGAAATACGATGGGAAAGTTAATAAGTACTCAGCTACACTAATTCAGACCTATCTAGACTGCCCTAAAAAGTTTGAAGAAGTTTATTATTATCAAAATAAAAACTTTCCTAAATTGAAGAGCGATCTTTTGGCCAATGCTCTTGGAATTCTTGAACATGAGATAATTGCTCATTTCTATGAGCGTAATACGGATAATATTTCCGAGGATCAAATAAGAGAGATATCAAAAGAATTATTAAGCAAATTTATTATTAATCAAAATATTTGTTTATCAGAGATAAAGTTTCAAACACATCTTAATGAATTAGTAATTAATTCTTTGAATGGTATAAAAGTTGTGGGCCTATTAAAAAATCACCTCCCTGGTTATAATTTTGAATTTGAATTTAATATATCGAGCGAGCAATATGCAGGTAGTGTTGACCTGTTAATCTATAATGAAAGTGATTTTTTTATTTTTGACTTCAAACGAAGTCAATCTGGAGCCTCTAGTCATTCTGAGTTGTTGCGCTTTGAATCTATTCAGTTGCCTTTTTATCAAATGGTAACGGAGAACAGTAAAAAGATACCATGCAATGGGTATGGGTACATTGTCTTAAATAATTTAAACGAGTCAGTACATTTATTTAGCTCTCTATCATCTGATAAAATTAAGATACCTGGAAAGATTAAAGATATATCTACTGAGGATTGGGGTGGGTATCGGGAAAAATTTAAAGACTTTTTTGCTAATGTGAAAAATGAAATAGTAGAAAGCTTTGAGACGAAAGATTTAATGGCTTTTCCTAAAAAGCAAATAACGTGTGAATATTGCCCTGCTAAATTGTACTGCACATACGAAGGTAAGCATGAGAAGTCCTAACCAAGAGCAAAAAATTGCCATAGATTCACATGGGGGAGTTCTTTCTGCAGGGGCTGGCTCAGGAAAAACATTTGTTTTAATTGAGCATACACTTCAAAAGCTAATAGAGCTTGCTGAAGTTTCCTTTAATCAACATTCTAATAATTGGCAGGATCACTTTGTGATTGAATCCTCTAAGATTGCGCTTATGACATTCACAAAAAAAGCTGCCGCAGAGATGAAACAGCGCCTTGAGTCTCGTATTAAAAATGCTGACTTACCAAATTTCTTATCAAATGAAATTCTCACAGAGGCTTCTCATGGAGTTTTTGTTGGCACCATTCACTCTTTTTTACTAAAACTAATTAGAGATGGTGTCGTCGATGGAGTTGAAAGTGTTGAGATAACATCATCTCGTCATTTTGATAAAGACGTGGAAGAATTTGTCGATGAATCACTTTTAAAGATTCAAAACAAAATTAGTAGTCGTACATTCTCATCTCTTCTTAGTAACCTTGATCAAATCAAGATTAGTTTTAAGCAAATTTTTAATGATGCCGAATTGAGAGTCTTTTGGGAATCCTTTGACCCTTATGGGGTAACAGATAATTTTTGGATGCGATTTTATCAACTTACTGAGATAAATGAATTATTGGAGATTGACATACCAATCAAGGACTTTCAGTCAGACTCCAGCAAAACTTGGTATATCGCCCTTGAAAAATTTAAATTAGTTCAAGATCGCTTTCCACAATCAACTTTCCATGACCATTTAATGGATCTTTCTCATTTTTTTGATGATGTAAAGAGAATAACCCCTCCTAGAAAATCTGAATACGAAAAAATAATTCATATCATATCATTAATAAAGGACTTAAGGACTTCTTTTAAAGCCGCTCGTTACCATCTTGAATGTGCCAGCTCTAATCCTGAAGAGATGAACGAATTTTACAAAGTATTAAAGAGTATTTTTGAATTAATTGATCAG
>JAURQB010000081.1 GCA_030836365.1 Bdellovibrionota bacterium
AAAAAAAAGAAATAATTTTAGGGCGTTGAATACATTTGTAAAAGTTATGCAAAGAAGGGCTTGAAAAAGAGCCGCTCGAGAAAGTCATCTTCACTATTTTTTTAGGTAAAACCTTTTATGGGCTTTGTCTCGTCTCGGAAAGTAAAAATCTCTTTTCAATTTTAGCTCGTCACAATTTAGTTCCTCTTTCATTGGAATCAAATAAATTGGGCTTTTTGAAAGATCTCTATTTTGAAGTGGGTTTTGAGGACTAACTAATTCTGGCTTTGTCGCTCCAATGATGTGCTGTTGTGAACGATCTCGAACGACACCTGCGAGAATGCCATTTTTCATCACCTTCAAGTCGTAAGAAAAAATCTCTTTTCTAGCGATATAAAGCTCTTCATTAAAAAAACGGCCCATCACTAAATTAACCGTGATACCAGGCTTGCCGTCATTATCATCATCAGTAAATCGTCCATCAAAAGGATCAGATGGAAAACTCATTCGATAATCGGGAAGATCAACACCAATAAGTGTTGGTGTTTCAGGTCGATAAATAAGAAGCTCCCCATTTGTTTCCATGACTTCAAGCTCTACAACTTTTGGAACAATTGCTCGAGTAAACTCATCTGAAGTAATTGATTTAAATGGAAAGTTCGCTTTGTAATCAGAAAAACAAAATCGGTCTTTTGCCATTAACCGGTCATTTTCGAGGAAAAATTCAGTAATACCAAAACTTATAATTCTGGACTTTAACTTAATAGGGCTAAATAAATCACCCACGTAAGACACGACATCGTAGTGTGCATATTTACCAACAAGCGTGCTGTAATTAGGCTTGGCAAAGGCTTGATTAAGAAAGCACAGTCCTAAGACTGTGGTTATAAAAAGTTGTCGCATGACCAAATCCTTGTACCGAAAGGTAACCCAAAAGGTACCGCGTACCTTTTGGGAAGATTTTTATATTACCAACGGCTTCTTTCTCTTCTTTCTTGTGGCTTCGCTTCATTTACACGAAGAGGCCTACCATCAAAATCAGATCCATCGAGGCTTGAAATAGCTTCTTTCGCTTCTTCAGCTGTGCTCATTTCAACAAATGCGAATCCTTTACTTCTTCCCGTTTCTCTATCTGTAATAATTTTACAAGATGAAACAGTTCCAAATTGCTCGAATGCACTTTGTAGGCCATTTTCTTGAACACCGTAAGATAGGTTACCAACATAAATTTTGTTACTCATTTTATCTCCTTTGATACTGTAGAGTACATCACCACCCATTTGTGATAGGTGGTTTTGAATGTCAACACTGTTTTCCAGTGATGACGTAGTTAAAAATATAGATGAAATTTAATGATTACTTTTTGGACTTACCTTGCGAAAGAAAACCTAGAAACTAATAGAAAACCTCGATCGAAGTAGCAATTACCACCATTTAAATTCAAATAATACAAAAAAATTAATTTTTCATACTATAAAACCAAGTGACACCTCTTAACCGCATCGTAATTACATACACTTAAAAAGGTACGCGGTACCTTTTGGCATTAGGTACCACAAAAGGTTTGGTAAACTCGCTCATTTGCCTTAGGCATACGCGCATATTGCTCAAGTCCACTTTTCATCTCAAATGGTGACGTCACTACACCGAGTAACTCATGAAAGGAGTCAAACTTCCCCTCATAAGCGTCATCAATCACTTTTTGCACAAGGTGATTTCTAGGAACGTAGATTGGGTTTATTTTATCCAAATCTTCTATCTCCTGAACTCTGTTTTTCCATTCAATAAGAAATGCCTTTAACTCATCTGTATCTGGATAAAAAGATGAATCGCCTTTCAATAATTCCGGCAGATTTCTAAATGCATTTGTGAAGTCCAGCGACTGATTTTCGAGGTAAGTTAAAAACATCATCACCAAATATTCATCTGATTTTTGATAGTCATTTATTCCAAGCTTGGCAGCAAGAGCGATCATTCTTTTTTCTTCAAATAGATCAAACAATGGCACGACTTCTTTTTCCACAAGCTTAATTGCCATGTCTTGATTTTCATCAATAAGCGGAAGTAGGCACTCGGCCATTCTTAAGATATTCCACTTTGCGATTGGGACTTGATTAAAAAACGCATAACGGCCGTTAACATCAATTGAACTGAATACTTTTTCAAATTGAAACTCATCCAAAAAAGCACACGGCCCATAATCAATGGTGATTCCCGCCAGCGAGAAATTATCCGTATTCATTACCCCGTGAATAAAACCAAGCGCGCTCCATTTCGCGATTAGTTCTGATTGTTTAATTGTCAGTACCTTAAGAAGCTCAATTGATTTGTCACGCTCACTTCTCAGCCCCTCCAGAGATTGATAATGACGACTAATCGTATAATCCAAAAGAGTTTTAATTGAATCTATATCTTTTTGAAAAGCAAAGTATTGAAAAGTGCCTACTCGTAAATGCGAAGAGGCAACTCGAGTAAAAATCCCACCAGGCTCAGGGCCATCTTGGCGAAAAACATGATCGCCCGTTGTCACAGCACAAAGCGCCCTTGTGGTTGGCACCCCTAGTGCGTGCATCGCCTCACTAACAATGTACTCCCGAAGAACAGGGCCTAGTGCACTCTTACCGTCTCCTCTTCTTGAAAAACGCGTTCGACCACTGCCTTTGAGTTGGATATCAAATCCATTCACCTCACCAAGCAAATGGGCCCGCCCATCCCCCAGTTGAGAAACAGGATGACCGAATTGAAAACCAGCATAAGCCATTGAGATAGGGTTTGACCCGGGAAGGATTTTTAGTCCCGAAAAAATTTGCGCCAGCTCGGCTTCATCGACGGACGCGTAATTTATCCCCAACTCTTGAGCTAATTTTTTATTAAATGAAATTAAGCTTGGTTGACTACATTTTTCCGGCAAACATCTCTCATAAAATTTCTCCGGCAGTTGATCATAGGTATTGTTAAATTTAATCATTAGTTGTTTATCTCATGTTCAATGAAATTTTTTATTTCTAACTTAAATGCTTCGCTCATTTGCATTGGGTCTTTTTGAGACAGATAGGATGAAACGGCAGAACTTTTTACCTCTGCTCCATCATCATTAAACTTAAGTTCAATGTTTCCAAGCTTTCGATATTGATAGTCATGATCTTTATCCATTGAGACAAATTTTAAGTGCTCAATTTTTTGAATTCGATGATCGATCCATAGCCAAAAATAGCGTTTATTTAGTGACGCCTTTTTATCAACGTTTGTTTTTTCCACTTCGACGACAGAAATATTCCCATCACTAAAATAAAAAAGCCCTCTTAAATAGTCATCAATGGCCATCATAAACTCTCCTAAAATTTCACCTAACATATTTAAAATGGCCTATTTTTACAATCACTTTGACAGTAATCACCAGCTATGAAATAAGGACTGGAACTGGGTGCTTAAATTAAAAACGTTATCACAGAAAGTATTCGGTTTGCTGTGATAACCAATATTTAGGATCCATTATGTCTAGTTTTGAAGGCCTAGGGCTTACTTCTGAAATTTTAAACTCCATCAAAGATAAGGGTTATTCGGCCCCTACTCCGATTCAACTGCAGGCGATACCAGTCATTTTAGAGGGAAAAGACCTTCTAGGTGTGGCCCAAACGGGAACAGGAAAAACAGCGGCGTTTTCATTGCCGATCTTAAACTTTCTTCAAAAGAATCAAAAACGCCCGGTTAAAGGAAAAGCGCGAGTGCTCATTCTTACGCCAACTCGTGAGCTCGCGACCCAAATTAATGACAACATTAAGGATTATTCAACCCATGCAAAAGTGAAAACAAAAGTAATTTTTGGTGGTGTCTCTCATCGCCCTCAAGTTGAAGCGATCGCAAAGGGACTTGATATTATTGTCGCCACACCGGGAAGACTACTTGAGCTGATTAACGATGGACTAGTTTCTTTTGATTTTCTTGATCTCCTGGTTTTAGATGAAGCCGATCGCATGCTCGATATGGGTTTTATTAGAGATATTAAAAAAATTATGGCGACCCTTCCGGCAAAAAAACAAACTCTTTTATTTTCTGCAACGATGCCAAAAGAAATTGCAGGTCTCGCTGGAGGAATTTTAAATAACCCTGTCAGAGTTGAAGTCACACCTCAATCAACGACGGTTGATAAAATTAAACAATCTATTCACACAGTTCAAAAAAATCATAAGCCACTTTTGCTAAAAACAATTTTAAAAGATAGAAGAATAAAAAGCGTTCTTGTTTTCACGAGAACCAAACATGGCGCTAACCGTGTGGTCAAGCACCTCGAGGCCGCCAAGATTACCTCGGCGGCGATTCATGGCAACAAATCACAAAGAGCAAGAGAAACCTCATTAAATAATTTTAGGGAAGAAAAAATTCGCGTGCTTGTGGCAACGGATATTGCGGCGAGAGGAA
>JAURQB010000082.1 GCA_030836365.1 Bdellovibrionota bacterium
TATTGCGGCCAAAATCACGACCTACAATCCACGCAGTGGGCTATCGGAAGCTGTTGGTGTGATTGCTTTGCGCTTTAAACCAAATTCAATACAAGGTGATTTTAAAACAATGTTGTTTTTAAGATCAATTATTGTTGCCGGTATACTTGGTGCTATATTTTTTGCCGTTTTTTATTTTCTTACAATCAGGCCGATAGAGGAGCTTAAGTTTCAGTTAGATGAAGCGGTCCGTGGCAATAGGCGTTCTGTAGAGCCAGAACTAAAGCTTGAAGAGTCAAATCCATTAAAAAGTTCAATGAATAATTTAATCCAGAGATTTAGAGAAGCGGATCGTGATTCTGATGATATGGACTTTGATGAGATAGAAGATTCACTTCCATACCTCAACACCCTGGAGGAGTTTATTCGGGGCTCAAACGGTCCAACAATGGTGTTAGACCAAGATAAAAATTTAAAAAGAATTAATCTTAAGTGTGAAGACATAACGGGAATTCGAGAGTCTGGCTCAGAGGGAATGAGCTTACTTGATGTTGCTAGGGAGCAAGGTCTCGCTGCTACTATTATAGAACTTTGCGATAACTCGGCAAATAGCGAGGGGAATTCTCAAAGTGGAAGTTATGAACTGCAAGGAGAGGACTATAATGTCTTCGTTAAAGCATTAATGGGAAAGGACGGTTTTGCTAAAGGCTTTTACGTTACTTTTATGAGAGATGAGTAGATCAGACGTCAGAATTGTTAAAAATTTTAGGGCGCCTAAAAAAATTGGTGTCCACTATCGATTGTTATCTTTGACGGGAGTTAATAAAGGAACGTCTTATTATTTGGAGGGAAGAAGGGCAGTTGTTGGAAGAGGGGAAAAGGTTGAGATTTCAATCATGGATCCAAAAGCTTCCAGGCAACATGCAGAGCTAGTTCGATATGAGGATACGTTCATCATTACGGATCTAAAATCTCAAAATGGCGTTATTGTTAATGATTTAAAAATTGCTCAGCATAAATTAAGCAATGGTGACAAAATTATTATAGGTTCTACAGTTTTTAAATATGATCGCCTAGAAATTGATAATGATGATATTAGTGAAAGTCTCGAGTTATCTCAGGAGAAAAACAATACGAGTAAAAAAAGCGAAGGAAAGAATACTGAAAAAAATGAGGATAGCCGAAAAAAAATAATTTTATTGCTTGGGGCAGTACTTGCATTCTTATTTTTGTCAGGAGAGGAAGAGGGAGATAAACCTGTAAAGAAATCTACCAAACGAATAAAAGATGTTTCTTCCAGCTATGAAGATATTCTTAAGAAAAAGAAGGCTAAGGAAAATGCGGAGGAACAAAAAAAAGTTGATGCGTTAATTCATCGAGGTCAGCGCGAGTTTCGAGAAAAGAACTTTTTTCGGGCACTGGAGGAATTTAACCAAGCATTAATAATGGATCCCGGTAATGGAAGGGCGAGTTTCTATAAAAGAAAAACAAAGCAAGCACTAGATAATCTAATTGAGCAGTATTTTACATCTGCGAGAAGGGATGTTGATTCTTATCGTCTTGAATCTGCTCTGGTTAGCTATTGTGGTATAATAAGGTTACTTGAAGGCTACGAGGACGACGAAAGGTATGTTCAGTCACAGCGACAAATTAACTATTTAGAAAAAAAAATGGGGATGATCGAAGGTGATTATAAATGTATACCAGAGTGATAATAAACTTGAGTCTTACGACTTAGGAGAACTAATCTCTAGTGATTACGTTGAGAGTTTTTCTTTTCTTGTTGGGAGATCAACTGAATGTCGTGTCGTACTGCCAAACCAAAAAGTATCTAGAAGTCATTGTGAAATTTTGTATAAAAACAAAAAATGGTACTTGAATAAAATTTCTAAATACGCTGATGTCAAAATTGACGGAAAAGACATTAATGAAGCGGAGTTGATAAAAAACTGCAATGTTTCAATCGGCCCTTATGATTTGCAAATAGAGATGGCAGAAAATGTTCAAGAAAATAACTTAGAAAAAATAACAGAGAAGTCAGCAAATGATGAGATTATAGAAGTTAGTCCTTCCAACGATGATTTGTCGTATCCAGATGAAGTTGAGGCCACTGCTGAAGGTGAATCAATTGATGAGCTTGAAGATGGAACTGCAGAATTTTTAGGTGCAGGAGAAGTTGAGGAGCCTGATAACGAAACTCTTTCTGGTGATGAATTTCAAGCAGAAAGTGAATCATTTGAAGAGGCAGAAGAATACCCTGCTGATGAATATGATGAGAATGAATTTAGTGACGAAGAGCAGGGAGATGAATATAACGAAGAGTTTGAGGACGGTGGTTTCGCGATGGAGGAATCAGCCGGAGAAAAAACTCAGGTTTTCACGGGATTTGCGGACTATGATCTCGAAATATTTGGTGAGTTTGCTCCTTATGATAGATTCTCTATTAAGGAAGGAGAAACAACAATTGGTAGAGATGAAAAGTCGGTTGATATTTTTCTGAATGATTCTGAGGTTTCTTCAAAGCACGCTAAAATAATTAAAACAAAAATATCCCTAAGAGTTGTTGATTTAAATAGTGCAAATGGAACACTTTTAAATGGCTCACGTATCAACGAATCAGACCTGCAAAGTGGTGACGAATTTATTATTGGTTCTACGACATTCACTGTTCATATACGTTCAGACATGATCTCTAATGAGAAAGATCGATTGTTGCCAGTAGAAGAAAATCAAATTGTTGAAGTTGAAGAAATTGTTGAAGTTGAAGAAGGCATAGAGGAAATGGGGGAAATGGCTAGTGAGGCTGA
>JAURQB010000083.1 GCA_030836365.1 Bdellovibrionota bacterium
AAAACAAAACCTTTTCCATTTAATCCATCTTGGTAATCTAATATAACTCCCTTCAGGTAGATTGAAGACTTTGGGTCAATGAAAACAATTAAATCGTTATCAAACTTTAAAATACGATCTTTTTTCTTCTCCTCACCAAAATCAATTTTATAGGAAAGGCCGGAGCACCCTCCACCAATAACGCTAACACGAACACCTGACTTTTTCTCATCTTGACCATGCAAGAGGTTCGCTAAGTAAGTTTTAGCTTTATCTGTTAGATTTATTATTTCAGTTTCCATATCCGTCCTTATTATATCACAGCTTTATCATGGCCAATTTACTTCTTGAACCTGCTTATTCGCATTTACATATCTGGCAGCAACAAAAAGATAATCTGACAATCTGTTTAAAAAAATCAAATAGTTATCAGGTACTGATTCATGGTTTTTATCAAAGTCAGCAGTTTTGCGCTCCAAGTTTCGTGCATATGTACGACACAAGTGAAGACGACATGATAACTCTGAGCCTGAAGGTAAAATGAAACTCTTCAATGTTGGGAGCTGTGAATCAAGGTAGTCGATGCCGTTTTCGAGCAGTTCGACACTATCTATACCAAGAACCGGTAATTTGTATTCCAATCTTTTATCTTCCTCACAAGCAATATTAGAGCCCATGACGAACAGATGTTTTTGAACATCTGTCAGAAGTTTTTTTACTACATCAAACTCATTATTTTCTGCCGCAAGTGCAAATCCAACAAGCGAGTTTAATTCATCAAGATCACCATAAATATCTATCCTTAAATCAGACTTATGAACCCTCGTTCCACTCACAAGAGAAGTTAATCCTTTATCACCAGTTCTAGTATAAAGACTCGATTTTTTCATTAAACATTTCTCCTGTATTTACCACCAATTTCAAATAAGAGATTAGAAATTTCTCCTAAGCTGCAATAGCGAACGGTGCTAAGAAGTTCCTCAAAAATATTTCCATTATTGAGAGCGACTTCTTGTAATTTCAATAAAGCATTTTCTGATTGATCGTTATTTTTTTCTTTAAAAGAATTGAGTCTATTTATCTGATCATTTTTTTCTTCATCAGAACTTCTTGATAACTCAACTTCCTCTTCTTCCATTACACTTTCAGATAAGAATGTATTAATACCAATAATCGGCATTTCCCCAGAATCTTTTAACTGCTCATAATACAATGACTCTTCTTGAATTTTCGAGCGCTGATACATGCTCTCCATTGCACCCAGAACACCACCCTTATCAGAAATTCTTTCAAATTCAGATAAAACCGCTTCTTCAACAATGTCTGACAATTCTTCTATTAAGTAAGATCCCTGCAAAGGGTTATCGTTTTGATTTATCCCAAACTCTCTATTAATAATTAATTGTATCGCCATCGCTCGCCTTACACTCTCCTCTGTTGGAGTTGTTATTGCCTCGTCATACGCATTTGTATGTAGCGAGTTACAGTTATCGCTTAGTGCGAGGAAAGCTTGTAGAGTAGTTCTTATGTCATTAAAATCAATTTCCTGTGCATGAAGAGACCGACCACTAGTCTGAATATGATACTTAAATTTTTGCGACTTAATGTTTGCACCATATTTATCTCGTAAAGTAACGGCCCATATCTTTCTTGCGACGCGACCAATTACCGCGTATTCAGGATCTAAACCATTACTGAAAAAGAAACTTAAGTTTTCACAAAAATCATCAATTTTCATTCCACGACTCAAGTAATATTCAAGGTAAGTAAAACCATTTGCCAGAGTAAAGGCAACTTGAGAAATAGGATTCGCACCTGCCTCTGCAATGTGGTAACCACTAATTGAGACAGTGTAGTAATTCTTGATTAAATTTTTGCAAAAATATTCCTGAACATCACCCATTAATTTAAGAGCAAAATCAAGAGTATAAATACAAGTATTTTGAGCCTGATCTTCTTTTAGAATATCGGCTTGCACAGTTCCACGAACAGATTGCATCACTTCAATCATCTTCGCCTTATCTTCACGATCGCTGCCGCTTAGCTGCTGCTCAATAGCAGCATTCATATACATTGCCAAAATTATCGGAGCGGGCCCGTTAATAGTCATTGAAACCGACGTATTTTTTGCCGTCAGGTCAAATCCGTTAAACAGATCTTTCATGTCATCAAGAGTTGCAATGCTTACTCCTGCCTCACCAATTTTGCCAAAGATATCAGGTCTTTCAGCAGGATCCTCCCCGTATAAAGTTACAGAATCAAAAGCTGTAGATAACCTCTTAGCAGCGCTATCTTTAGACAAATAATGAAAACGTTTATTTGTTCTGAGTGGACCACCTTCTCCTGCAAACATTCTCTTTGGATCTTCATCCGTTCTCTTGGATGGAAATATTCCAGAGGCAAATGGAAAGTAACCTGGAACATTTGATTTTCTTATATAGCGGTAACGATCAGCGAGAGAAATAAACCTTGGTAATGAAACTTTTGAGATCTCATTGCCAGATAAAGAGATAAACTTGGAATTGACTGAAAGTTCTTTTCCTCGGACGTTATATTTAATGTCTCCACCTAAATAATCCGTTGAAATTTTTTCAAATGTCGCAAGAGCTGAAAATGTGTCCTCTCCTAAAACTTCATTTAAGTCTTCAAGCCTTGAATCAATTTCTTGCGTGTCAGTTAGGACATCTTTAGCTTTGAGTAAAGACTCATATTCATACAAATATTTTTCTTTTAAATTTGTTTCTTGATTATAATCACGCACAGTCTGCGCAATTTCTCTCAGATAAAGAGATCGCTCCGGTGGTATAATCATCGCTTTTTTTGGCGATTCTTTTGAGGAAACTTCTCCATTATTTTCAATTCCAATTTTATCAAGAATCGCTGCGAATAAATTATTAACCCCACCATCATTAAAATTTGATGCGATGGTTGGGTAAACAGAAACATCCTCAACTGTTGCATGTGAGAACTTATTCGTGGCCATGCCTTTTTCTCTTCTAACCTGTTTTTTAATATCTCTTAATGCATCCTCACTTCTGGGCTTTTCAAATTTGTTAAGAACAATAAAATTAGCAGAGCCAAGCATCTCAATTTTTTCAAGTTGAGAGCTCGCTCCATATTCAGGAGTCATTACATATGCACAATAATCGGAGATGGCAGTAATCTCATCAGAAGCCTGTCCGATTCCAGAAGTTTCAACAATTATTAAATCAAAAGGCTGTGTTTTTAAAAATTTAATAACAGCTTGTATTTGAGGACTTAGTTCATTTTTGGAATTTCTTGTCGCTAAGGACCGCACAAAAAATTGATCGTAAGAGGCAGACCCAAGTCTAATTCTATCTCCAAGCAGTGCTCCCTGAGATTTCTTTCGAGTTGGATCAACAGAAATTAAAGCAACTTTAAACTTCGAATCAAATCGATTAAATCGCAGTAAAAGCTCGTCAATTAAAGACGACTTACCTGCACCACCTGTACCTGTAATACCAAAAACAGGAGTATTTTTTATTTCCCCAGTGACTTCGAGAGACCCCTCATTTTCAATTTTGGAGATTACCTTGGCA
>JAURQB010000084.1 GCA_030836365.1 Bdellovibrionota bacterium
ACAGGGGAAACCTCAGTTACGCCAAACATAACAGAGTATGCTGACTTTTTCCTTCTCATCTTGGTCCATCAGATTGCTCCGATGAATTTTTTTACTACTTCTAAATTGTCAAAGATGCCTCACTTAACTATTTGAAATCTTTCGTTTTTCAAACTGTGTTTCGTTTGGCGGTGAAGAAGGTTATAGATGTTTCTCATAACCCCGTCAACACTTTTTTTATTTTTTTAGAAAATAATTATTTTTCTCTAAAATTGTAATTATTTCAGATTCAAGATTTTTAATCTCCGAACCATCCAAAGTCTTCTCTTTATCTTCAAAAGAGCTACTTATAGTGACAAACTTTCTACCATCTCGAGAAAACACATCTTTAATGGAATACGCTTTGAGTAGCTTTGATTTAACTTTCTTTAATGAAGAAAGAATATCAGACACTGGAGTGGACGGCCCAACATCAACCGTGCAGTCAAAAGTTGCACCTGGGAATTTGTTAATTTTTGCGTACTTAAATTTAGATTTTGGAGAACTCTTTTCCAAAGAGGCAAGATTAAGGATGAATAAACTCACGTTGCCTTTAATCTTGAATTTTTTAAGGATTAAAGGATGAATAGAAAAAATAGTCCCCAAAACTTTTCCCATAATTTTAACATCATATTTTTCAACAGGATGCACACCATTCCATTCCGTTGGAACGACAGGGGACGGAAAGCGCTCCATCGGAGTATTTAATTGGTACGGAAGATTTAAACTCGTTAGCAACTTTTCCGCAATATTAACAACATCAATAAATTGGCTGTCTTTAGCTCTGCTAAAGCTTCCAATCACAAGATGGTTTTCTTCATTGGAAAATTCCTTCTCACTTTCTTTATAGACTTTACCAATTTCAAAAAAGACTCCCTTCTCAAAAGTCTTTTGATTTAGTTGCAAATGGTTCAAAACGGAGGGAATCACGCTCGGACGCATAAAAGAAGCATCTTCAGAGAGGCTATTTATTAACTCTAATGAATTGATCGACATCCCCGCTTGATCGAATAACTTTTTACCAACGAGTGGATATGACATCACTTCATTAGCGCGGGCAACGTGTACTAGAAACTTTCTAACTTTACGATGCAAACTTTTAGCAGCAGATATTTTAACCGGACGAACAAGGCAGTTCGGTGCTGTTGGAGTAATATTATCATAACCAATTATTCGTCCAATTTCTTCAATTAGATCCGCTTCAACCTCAACATCCTTTGTCGCGCGATAACTGGGAACAACAACGTCTAAGGTAGAATCTTTTTTTGAGACGTTAAAATCGAGACTAGTGAAAATGGAGATAATTTTCTCCTCACTTAAGTCTACTCCTAAGACTGAGTTTATTTTTTGAGCTGAAGTTGAAATCGTTAAAGTTTTAATATCATCTGCTTTCTCTCCATCATACACAGGCTCCCCCCAAACTTTAGCTTCAGGGCACTCATGTTTTATCAGTTCAACCAATCGGCACAGAGTTCGATAAGTTTGCTTGCTATCTAAAGACTTTTCATAGCGCTGTGAAGAGTCAGTCCGCAGTCCAAGTCTGGTGGAAGTTTGTCTCACTCGAGACGGAACCCAATTGGCCACCTCCAAAAACACATTCGTCGTAGACTCAGAGACAGCACCTTTTTGTCCTCCCATAATGCCAGCGATAACAAGAGGCCCAATAGCATCGCGTACAACCGTATCTCCAGCGATCAGCGAGCGCTCCACATCATCGAGAGTCTTAAATGACATCGGAGCAGTTAATTCTTCGATTTTAATAGTGTCTCCAGCAAGTTGATCATAATCGAAAATATGATTAGGTATTCCAAACTCAAGCATTACGTAATTTGAAATATCAACAATATTATTTTTTGGATTAATGCCAGCGGCTTTTAGTCGTGTTTGAATTTTTTGCGATGACGGTTGAATTTTTACACCCTTCATCGCGAGACCTAAATAAGCTTTTCCACAACTATTTTTTTCAACTACTACTTTTTTGGGAGAACCAACAATATCTGGCGTAATTTCCTTAAGACTTCGTCCATCACACAATTGGCGCTCAAAAATCGCAGAGAACTCTCTGGCAAGACCATGGTGGCCCCACAAATCTGGACGATGAGTAAGTGATTTATTATCAATGTCCAAAATAATATCTTTTTCAATGCCCATATATTTCCCAAGGGTCTCTCCAATTGGAGCGTCCGATTTCAAAATATATAGGCCTTCTGAAGATTCCTCAAAACCCAGTTCCTCGCCAGAGCACAACATTCCCTCACTAAGAACACCTCTAATTTTTTTTGGTGTAAGGGTCAGACCGTTAGGGAAAGTAGTTCCTAAGGGAGCGAATGGTACTTTTTTACCGACTTCTACATTTGAAGCACCACACACAACTCTAAAAGATTCTGTTTCGGAAAGCTTGAAAGTAACTAAATTTAACTTTTCCGCGTCAGGGTGTTTTTGAATATCAGTTATCTCCACAATTTTTACAATATGGAGAAGCTCTCCCTCGTAAAGAACATCCTCAATTTCGGCCGTCGATAGAGTGAATTTATTTACTAACTCTTTTTCGTCGATACCATCAAGGTTAACAAAATCTTTAATCCAATTAATTGAAACTTTCATATATTACCTTCTAATTTTTGATTACTGATTGATGAATTGTTTGAGAAAACGTAGGTCACCGCTATGGATATGACGAACGTCATCAATGCCATACTTCATCATGACCAAACGATCGAGCCCAAGGCCAAAGGCAAACCCATTATACTCTTCAGGGTCAACTCCACCGGCCTTAAGAACATTGGGGTGAACCATTCCGCAAGGTAGTAATTCTACCCAGCCTACTTGCTTACAAACAGAACATCCTTTTCCACCGCAGATCAAGCATTTGATATCAAGCTCAAAACCGGGTTCAACAAATGGAAAGAATCCAGGGCGCAGGCGTACTTCTACATCACGCTCAAATATTTCACTCAAAAGCGTTTTCATAAAATAAATCAGGTTACCGACTGTGACATTTTTATCAACGTACATGCCCTCAAGCTGGTGAAAAACCATTTCATGGGAAGCATCAGTTCGCTCACAACGAAAAACCTTTCCCGGAGCAATAAAGCGAAATGGAGCTTTGCGCTCCATCATCCCACGGACTTGAATTGTACTAGTGTGAGTGCGCAGTAATCGCTTATGGCCGTTTTTTTCCTTAAACCAAAAAGTGTCCTGCATATCTCTTGCGGGGTGATCCGCCGGAATATTTAATGCCTCAAAATTATGAAACTCATCTTCAATATGAGGCCCATCTAAGACCTCAAATCCCATGGAGAGAAAAATATCTTCAATTTGATCTTGAACAATATTGACCGGGTGATAAGAACCAATTGACTTCGTATCAGTTGAAATCGAATCTAGGTAAGTAATATCAATTTTGTTTTCGGAGAGCTTCTGATTGATTTTATCCCACTCCAGAGACTCTAACTTATCTTGAATCAGGCCAAAGATTTCTTGTTTTACTTTATTCGCATCAGGGCCAACACCTTTCT
>JAURQB010000085.1 GCA_030836365.1 Bdellovibrionota bacterium
GGGATTATGTAGAGGGAGAAGTCCTAGAGGACTTTCTTGACCGCCAACCAGGAAAAAAGATCAGTCCTTTTCAGGCCCTGCACTTACTTCATGCTCTCGCCAAAGGACTTGAAGATATTCACCGTCTCAAAGAATATCACGGCGATCTTCACAGTGGTAACATCATCGTTCAACGACATGGACTCGGTTTTGAATTAAAAGTTTTGGATATGTATCATTGGGGAATTCCTAATACTGAAAATTACCAGCATGATGTGACAAGTATGATTCGCATTTTTTACGATGCAATAGGTGGCCAAAAAACGTACGCAAAAATGCCCAGTGCCATTAAGAATATCGTCTGTGGTTTAAAAAGCTCGATTATCTTAAAAAAATATAAAAACGTTTTTAAACTTCGTGCTCACCTAGAAAATCTGGAGTGGGATTCATGAGTGAGGAGAATAGTAAAATTATATGTTGTAACGAAGAGTTGGAGCGCCCTCTTAGCGCAAACATACTCAGTGGGACCTGCAGCTACTTTACAAGAAAAAATCCAGCGCTCGATCGAAAAAATCAGGACTCTATTGGTATTTTTGCTAATGATGAAAACGCGATCCTGATTGTGGCCGACGGAATTGGCGGCCACCGCATGGGTGATGAGGCATCAAAGATTGCCGTCTCCACCATCATTAAATCATGTGCAAAAGAAAAATCTTTTGACTTAAGAACAGTTTACGAAGCAATTATTGTTGCAAACAAAAATATTCGAGCATTAAATGTGGGCGCAGGCAGCACTCTTTGCGTTGGCTTTATCGAAAAAAACCAGCTCACCTTTCTCTCCACCGGGGACTCAATTGGCGTGCACTTTAGCGGCTTAGGTAATAAAAAAACTCAAACGGTTGACCAATCGAGTGCAGGGCTAGCGAAGCTGTCTCATCTATTTGACGATAAGGACGTTCTTTCAAAAGAAGGGGGAAATCAATTAATTTTTGCCCTCGGCGATGAACAAATTCAATTATCCGTCACAGGGCCGGTTGAAATGAACCAACGAGATCAAATTCTCTTATCAAGTGATGGGCTAACAGCCAATCTCAATCAAACAGACATTTCTCAAGTGATAACGACTGGGCCAGTTAATGAGCGTGTCATTCAATTGGTGGAAAAATCAGCCGCTGCAATGGAATCAAAATCAGGGCACCCTGATGATCTCTCTATTATTTTATTATCACTCGGGCGAACTGACTCTACAGAAGACCTTGAAGTAAGAGAGACAAAGGCTTAATTAGGTAATAACCCATTTGCTTAAACATTGAAATATTATGAAACTCGTGTTTTTTCGCGTCTTCAACAGTTTCAAAATTTATACTATTTGCTCTTCTCAAGTTAATGTCACTTTTTATTGCCTTCGCTAGGTTTTCATTTCCATGACAGGCCACAACTAGCTCCATACTAAAATCGGCTGAACGTGGATCAAAATTATACGAGCCAATAACAGAGAGCTTATTATCAATACTCATTGTTTTAGAATGTGTTCCCCACCTTGAATCAGCGACGGCCTTTGAAACATAAGCATCTTCAGGGTAAAGACTTTTTCCGCTGTATACTG
Source organism: Bdellovibrionota bacterium (assembly GCA_030836365.1). GTDB lineage: Bacteria > Bdellovibrionota > Bacteriovoracia > Bacteriovoracales > Bacteriovoracaceae > UBA1511. Next base: position 1,586 of record JAURQB010000085.1, read on the forward strand.
ACGGACTTAATCCCTTTTCAATCCATCCTTTTAGATAATGGTTAAAAACGGCAGCAACAGGTAATGCATCTGAAGAGTAGATACCATTTGTCAACAGTGTAACAGGAATATCACTATCGAGCTGCCCTTCAATGATATCGATTAACTTATCATTTAAAATAAAATATGGACTATCAATATTGATTTCTGATTTCGCATTCGTTAGATATTTGTATATATAGTGACGAGTAATTCTATTTTTGTCATTTGATGGACCGATTAAAGGCCTATCACTCACAAACTGAAGATTGTCACAAGTTCCCGAAAATTCTTTTTCAAAAGACTTTTTACCAATATCCATTAATTTATTTATTTCTTTTTTCTCTCTAAGACTAAACTTCAAAAAAGCACGCCCTTTGGATTTACGCTCCTTCCAAATTCTTCTATCCGCACGTACTTGCTGTAGAATTCTTGCTTTTTGAGATTGACCGCTTCGCAGAAACTCAAGCTGGTTAATTGTTGGCATAGGCGTTCGCAACTTTATCTTGCTGAGCTTAGAGTTAAAGTAAGCATCAAAAGATTTTCTCGCGTCGAGAGCACTGGGACCTGTAAAAACAGCGTCCCTGTCGATAAAATTATATCGCTCGCTTAGGTCAAAATAATCATCACCAATATTTCTACCACCAACTATATAGTGAAGATCATCAACAACAAATAATTTTCGGTGATTCCTATATTGAGTTTTAACTGCATTAATAACTGGAATAGGGCTATAGTATTTTATTTCAATTCCACGACGTAAAAGTTCTGCACTATGATGTGGAGTGAGAGTACTACCGACCATAAAGTTATCGACGAGTATTTGAACCTTCACTCCCTCTTTAACTTTTCTCATTAATTCGTGTGCCATTATTTTTCCGACCACATCGTGATTGAAAATAAAATATTCCATGACGATCGATTCTTTCGCATGACGAATTAGATCCAACCTTTTGTAAAAACTGGAACTTCCATCATTAAGTAGTTTTACCTGATGAGTTTCTTTGTTCTCGAAAACAAATGGATATAGAGGGTTCTCAGAGTTCGCTTTCGACGTTGCCGAAAATAATGAAATTGAGCCAATAAGAAAGAATAGTAATGTCAGTGACGGATAATTTTTCATGGCGAAAAAATAACATGCACATGAATACCAAAGAACACATATTGACACATTGTGTAATTTTTACGTCAACACCCTCTATGTAAGCGACTGATTTTACATGTTATTTATGAATAGAGTTGATTCATTTCTCTCAAAATCATTAAGCTGAGACCCCAAACTTTGTCTCCACTTGGAAGCTCTAAATAAGGTAAATGATAACTTTCACCTGAGAGTAAGCTAAACTCTCCTTCTTTTAGATTAAATTTTTTTGTCACCATCTCTACTGGCACTGTAACAATTTCCTGAACCTCATTTTTATCCAGGTTCAAAGAAATAGGTTTTTCAAGTCTAAATAAGTAAGGCCATAATTCTAGCTTAAAACCTCTGAAGTCTTTTTCCGGCAACAGTGTGGTTAGCTGACGCAAACAATTTTGTGAAGTTAGTTCGACACCAACCTCCTCTTTTGTTTCTCTCACAGCAGTTAAAAATGGGTTGCCATTATCACTTTCTTCAAGTCTTCCCCCAGGAAAACCAATATGTCCTGACCATGGATCTCCCTCACGTTCCGCCCGCTTGATCATTAAAATTTCATTTTCCATTGTCCAAATAACGGAAACGGCCGCGCACATCACTTTTTCGTCATGAAGTAAGTAAAATGTTTTTTCTTTCAAAGAACTATTCATTAACTCTTCCTCGGTCAAATATTGAAAGTGATATCATCGCCAAGGCAAGTCCAGTGGGTATATCAATGATATGGTGTTGATGGACAAATACAATCGATAAACATATTAACATTAACCAACACAGATAAAAGACTTTTTGAACAACAGACGTTGATCTATTTATTAGGGGAATTAGAAATAAAGCGCTCATTCCAACATGAAAAGATGGCATTAAGGTTACCGGATTATCTTGCCCCCACAAAAAAGAATAGAGCAATTTAAAGTTTTCAACTTCCAATAAATTTCGCTCAAACCCACATGCGGTGGGATAAATTAAAAATATTGCTCCTCCAAAAAACCCAGAAAAAATAAGCGCCTTTGAAATTTTCAAATGATCTTCAAACTTGAGAGAAACAAAAACAGGAATAAAAGATAAATAAGCAGAAAAATAAAAAAGAATGAACCAATCAATAAAAGGAATAGATAACTCCCAATCCCAGAACAACTTATTTTGGGTTTGATATGTAAAGCTATACCAATTGATTCCTAGGTATATGGTGCTGTAAACGGCTGCTGTGACCAATAAAAGTCCATAACTTTTAAGGCCAGGCCTTAACACTTTTTACCTTCTCTTATGCTGACTCTCTGAGTGATTGTCCCCGATATGGTTCGCCCAAGACGTTTGTTACCTCTTCAGGAAATTGATCTAAGATAAAGCTCATTACATCCTTAATCGAAACAATTCCTATTGGCTTTCTGCTTTCATCCACGATTGGAACATGCCGATAACCTCCCACGTGCATATTATTCATCACGTAGGTGATCTCATCACCTTCCATCAAAGCGAGTGGGTCTTCTGTCATAAACTCATCAACGGGTTGCCTGGCCAAGTCAATTCCAAGTCCTGCAACTTTCATTAAAATATCTCTTTCTGTAATGATGCCACACAACTCCCCTTCGTCTGTAACTAGGACGCTACCAAAGGAGTGTTTCTGCATGAGCAAAATCGTTTCTCCGATAGGTGTTCCTCGCTCAACCGTCACAGGACTAGGTGGTTTCAGCTCAGATATGGTTAACTCAAAAGTTTTAGGGCTAAGAACTTTTTCTTTTTTATGATCTTGTTCACCAGCAATTTGCAATTCTTCTTCAATGATATCATCAGTCATCTGAGTCTCCGATCGATTAATTTTCATAAATTTGATCGGACTTTCTTCAGAAAAACATTAGATAAACAAGTGATGTTTATAATGTTTTTCTTAGCTCCATCCAGATATCATAATACTTCCACGCAGGAGGCAGGAACTTACTTGAACTATGATGATCAGGTAATAAAATTAATTTACCCGTGGACTGAAGTACTTTTTTGACCTCTAGGTTTTGTTCAAGTTTTGCCCTCATCATGCGCTTAATTAATTGATAATGGTCGCCTTTTTCTTTGGTGCGGTAGGTGTATTTTTTTTTCTTATATGTGACATAATTTACCTTGTGCTTTTTCATTAACTTACTTGCAAGGCTTCCTGCTCGTTTGGCCTCAAAGCCAGTCATTTTCGCTACATCAACGCGAGAAAAAGGAAGAGTATCCTCTCCATAGCGACGATCATTTCTATTTTCAGGGTACTTCATTGACTGCCATGCGCCTTCAAGTGAAGCGTAATTTTTCCCCTCAAAAAAAATAGGCGTTGCTGCAAAATTGCTGAGAATTCCGAGTTCGTTTCTTTTAGATAAAATGAGCGTCTTTCCAAGCTCCCCTGCATCAGGAAGTATCTCCCAACTCGGCACTTGATCATCTGATATTGTTGCCCACCAATGGTTAGGATGACTTGCAAAAGCACTCTGTGCACAAAGACAAAAAGTAAAAATAAATATTTTGGTTAAATTAAATTTCATCTTTTTCATTTTTATCACTCCTCAAAAATTAGAAGTTAATAATAGCGAATAAGAAATTTAACCGTCAAAAAAAAAACTAATAACCAGTTACACCAAGTTCTAAATCGTATTCCATCCCATACTTCGTGGCCAAACGATAAGGCACACTAAAGCGCTGTGAAACATGCGGGTTATTACGGTTATATACATCTCTTTCATTTTGTTTTTCTTCTCGCCACTCAAGCCTGAAGACATAATTTTGCTCCAGCTCATCTCCATCACCATTTACTTTTATAAAATTATTAAAGCGCTCGGTATAAGCTTTGTCGGCGATACTGACGAGAGGTGGAAAATAATTGACATGGTAATCCTCTTTATCGCCAAGAGCATTTCGACTTTGCGTAGTTAAGAGAACATGTAAAACACGCTGGATATCACTCGGGCGGGACATATCAAGCCCTGTCTTCGCTTTAAAATCGATTACTTCTGGTATTTCATCTTCAACACTTCCAACAACATAAGCTTTGGGCTGCGAAAAGACAGTCAGTTTTTCTTTTCGTACATCCGAGAAGGATGAAGTGTTTAAGTAACTCGAAACATCTTCATACACTTCTGAAGGTTCCTCTAATGAAGAACTAAATTCATACGACACTGGGACCCAATCA
>JAURQB010000086.1 GCA_030836365.1 Bdellovibrionota bacterium
AATGGCAACACCAGCAGTCCCAACGTCTCCAACATCCCGGTCATGGTCTGAGTCATACCCTCGGTGAGTCGCAAGATCAAAGGCAACGCTTACTCCTTGTCCTCCACTTGAGAGTGTTCGCCGATAAAATGCATTTGATTCTTCAGCTGTGGAAAAACCAGCATATTGCCTAATTGTCCAAGGCCTGCCTGTGTACATGGTGGCCCGAGGACCTCTAATAAATGGAGCAACTCCTGGAGTTGTATCTGCATGATGATTTTCAGAAAGATCTTTTTTGGAATAAATAGGTTTTATTTGAAGCTCTGGAAGAGCCTGCCAGTTCTTTTCATTTGGAGAACATTTATATTCTTTTTCTGCTAATTGTTGCCACTTTTTTTGATCAAAGGTCATTTAGAAGCTCCTATATTGTTTCCTAAGTAGTTGGATTCCATAGACTATCCCTAGGTTTATATCAGATGTAAGGTTAAAAGGGTAGAATAGGTTAGTTGGAAGTATAAATTATTGAAATCAAATAGCCGAATGGAATGTAAATTAAATAACGAAATGATGATAGGTAGTTATGAGTAAGATCATTTGTGAAGTTAGTTTGAAAGGTTTCTTTTTTAATGAGTTAATGTCTTTAAACCAGACGCTCGCAAGCCCTGTGTCTCAAGAATTAATTTATTATGGGTCAAATGTAATGAGTGACCTATCAAAATCAGAAAAATTCTTTGAGCTTGATGAAGGAAAGGTTCGAAATAAATCACTTGGTGAGAAGTTACTCGCGAGTGAATCAATGTTAGAAAGTGCTAGAGTAAGAGAGTTAAAAGATATTGGAGATACTTCATTAATTGTTTGTAGCGTTTTCAAAGATTCTTTTAATTCAAAAATTATTGATTGCACCTATTATGTCGATCTAGGAAAAATCGCATACGGTAAATTAAATAATTTAATCCCATGCGCATTTGATATGGAAGATTTCTACTTATGTTTATCTGATCAAATAGATAAGCTCATCGAAATAATGAAAGTTGTTGGACAAAATTTTTTATCAAATGGTGAAGAGAGGTTTATTTTAAATCTTAAAAATGCTTCCTAGCATGGATTACCGGCCAAAACAGTATGCGATGGTCTTGTGAAAACTTTTTTTAGTGATTTATTTAACTTTTCTAACGTCAATTCCTTGATAAGATCATTCTGTTCGTAATAAAAGTCAATTGATTGCCCATGGAGAAAAGGAACACCATAGATACCGATAAAGTCCTCATTTGTTTGTAGGCTCATTTCAAATTGACCGATGATCATTTTTCTTGTTGCTTCAAATTCAGCTTTACTCATTCCGTTCTTTTTGATGTCAGAAATAATTCCTTTTATAGAATCTAGTGCATCGGCCACTTTTTCGTTTGATGCACCCATGTAAATACCGAAGTATCCACCTTCCATTGCATTAAAAAAAATTGGTTGGACTGAATAACATAATCCTTTTTCATCTCGAACTTCCGTAAAAAGCTTACTCGATTGCCCGCCAAGAAATGTATGAAGAACTTTTATTGCCAGGGTTTCAGTGTCTTTCATTGCTTGAGTTTGGAAGCCATAAAAAATATGAGTTTGCTCTCGTTTGAATTTTAACTCATGTGTTGAGGTCTTCTTAATTGATATCTTTTTATTTTTGAGTTTCCTATTATCTTTTCTAGCATGAAGAGACTTGAAATTTTTCAAAATTTGATTTTTTACTGAATCTGGTGAGTCAGGTCCACTATAACAAAAAACTATAGGTGAGTTTTTCAAGTTACTGTCATGAGTTTTCTTGAGAGCTTTAGTCGTAATTTTAGATATAGATTCAAGTGTACCTATTTGAGCTAATCCATAAGGGTGATCTTCAAAAATAGTTTTTGATATTTTTTTAAAACTCATTCTGGCAGGATCTTCTTTTTCCGCTTTAAGAATACGCTTTGTTACTGTCTTTTCTTGAGATAACTCATTTTGACTAAACTTAGAGTTTAAAAGACTATTCGCGTAGGTTGGAAAGACCTCTGTAAAGTCTGCTGATAAACCATTTAGAGTAGAACCATACGCATTTTTTCCACTAAAGGTGGAATAACTAACGGCTCTTTGTTCAAAATAATTTCTTAACTCCAGCTTGCCCATCTCGCTTGTTGATGCATTTAGAAGAGAACTAATGAAGTGATAGGTGCCGTTGTTAACATTTGTCTCATCAGTTAATCCACCTTTAAGGTATGTGTGAAAACAAAAAGTTTTTACTTTGCTGTTTTGTTTGTGAATTAGGTGAATTCCTTCCTTGATACTATGATAGCTAAGAGAATTATCAAAAAGGGAGAATGGCTTATTCGGTTTCTTTTTATTTGAAGCAATTAGAAATGCTTTTTTTAAATCTTTCTGAAAACTTTGCAGGGCCGTTTGAATGGATTTATTTGTTTTCCCTTCAGGTAGTTGCAAGCTTATATTCCAATTCTTAGGAATGGTGTCGTGTAGGGATTCATTAAGCTCGTTTGTCGTCAGTTTTTGAAAGCGTTCGATGAATTTATCCTCTGAATTGATGTCACCATTTTGAGCAAAACCGTGTCCCTTAGAAAAAGCAAAAGCTTCAGTTGTTTCAAGATCATAAATTTTTGAACTTAAGTATTGTTTTTTTAAACGCTCAACTTCCTGCTCACTCATTCCATTCTTTAATAAGGTTTTTATCTCATCAGAAATAACTTTGGTTATTTTACTTAAATTCTTTGGTTCAAATGAAACTTTTAAAAAATGAGCCCCGCCTTTTGTCATGAACATGGAGCTACAGTGAGCACTGTTTGCAATATTTTTATTAATAACTAGGTTTGAGTAAAGACGACTGCTTTCTCCAAAACCTAAAACTCCCATAATGAAATCTTCAATTGCTGCGTTTTTTGAATCAAAGTCACTAGCTTGGGCCACTAATGTCATTGTCGCCATTGCTGTTGGTTTTTCATGTATTTCAATCTTTTGAGTAGGCTTAATTGAAAGATTTTTAAACTTTGATGACTGGCCAGAAGGTATGGAATATTTCTGTAATAATTTTTTCGATTTTTCAACCTCATGATCAGGGCCAGCAATAATTAGAAGTGAGTTTTCTTTGTTATAGTATTTTTTTCGAAACTCTATTAGTTGTTCCTTAGAAAAAGTGGCAATCGTTTTTCTGGTGCCTAGTATTTGGTGATTGTAGCCTTGTGAAAAAAATTTTTCTTGCAGGTTTGTAAAATTGTATTGATTTGGGCTGTCTACACTCCTCTTAAATTCCTCCAAAACCACTTCTCTTTCGGCAGGTATATCTTTTTGTTCGAACAAAGGGTTACAAACCATATCGGTCAAAATATCGACACTGTCAGTCGTTTTTGACCCTGGGCAATTGATGTAATAGCAAGTGAAATCAAAAGAGGTGAAAGCATTGATTTCACCACCAAAAGACTCAACATCTTTCGCGATCTGGTTACCTTTTCTTTTTTTCGTGCCTTTGAAAAACATATGTTCTAAAAAGTGGGCAATTCCTTGTTCTTTTTTGGACTCCAAAGCACTGCCTGCTCTGAACCAAAACTGGATAGATGAGGCTTGGGCGCTTGAGTCTTTGATGAGTAGGCACTTCAACCCAGATTTATTAGTAAAATCGACAATTTCCATGGAATTTTCCTTAAGATAGTACTGAATCATTATTTCATTGCTTTATTTGTAATACAAGTTGTATGACGTGAGAAGTTGTTTCAGGAGAAAGAAATAAGCTCAGTTAATTCTCTATACATTCACTTTCCTTTTTGCCGGCATCTTTGTAACTACTGTGACTTTCACAAAAAGGTAATTGGTGAAAAGTCTGATGTGGAAAACTTCCAAAAATATTTAGCAAACTCTTTAACGCTACATCAAGATCTCTTTGCACAAAACGGTGCGATGTGGGCGCCTATTGATACATTATATATTGGTGGAGGGACTCCTAGTCTGTGGGGAGAAAAGGGTATAGCTTATCTTGTTAATTTACTAGATCGTTATGGTATTAACTTTAGTGACGATTATGAATTCACGATTGAACTAAATCCTGGAAGTTGGAGCAAAACCGACTTGATGGGAATAAAAGATTTAGGAGTTAACAGAGTTTCTGTCGGAGTACAAAGCCTGTCAGCGAAGACACTACAAGCCCTTGATCGAATACATAATGTTGATGACGTTTATAAAACACTTGATTGTCTCGCAGGTCTTGATTTTAATTTCAGTGTCGATTTCATGTTAGGTCTCCCAAAGGAGAAGTCAGGTGAAAGAAATATATCAAATGAAGTAAGTGAGATTCTTTCTTTTAATCCATCTCATATGAGTGCATATATCTTAACCGTGAATAAAAATTATATTCATTATAATTCCTTACCTGACGAAAACTTTGTTTCTGACGAGTATTTAACTTTGTCTCGGTTGATGACGGAGAATGGGTTTAACCATTATGAAGTGTCAAATTTCGCAAAACCGGGGTCGCAATCCCGACATAATTTAAAATATTGGCGCGGTGAGAGTGTTGCTGCTTTAGGCCCTTCTGCCTCTGGTTTTTTAAAAAGCGCTCAATACTCTGGGGTTCGTTACAAATGGAAAACGGTAGAGTCTCCAGATTTTGCTATTGAAGACGTTTCAAGAGATGAATACAAATTAGAGCGATTTTTTCTTAACCTTAGAATTTCTGATGGAATTAATCTTTTAGATTATGTTTCTGAGGAAAAAATTTATGAGGTTAAGTCTTTCGTTGATGAATTAAACTTACAAGGTCATTTAACCTCTCCTGTCCTTGAAAAGTTTTCTCTTTCTCCTTCTGGCTTTTTGTGTGCGGACAGCATTACAACAAGATTAATGTCTTACATCTAAATGATTACAACAGCTTATGGGTCAGTTCTTTTATTTTAACTCAAAAGGTTGACATAAATTGGTTCACTACTATCTTGTGCCCACGAAAAGAAATGATAAATTCGGAGTTGTTAATAGATGAACGAAACAAACGAAACAGAGAAAGCTAAGGCAGAAACTGAAATTGAGGAAGCAACAGGTCTGGAAACGAAGGAAACGGAGACAGAAGCTGAAGTTGCTGATTTGAAAGCAGAGGAAGCCCAAGAAGATGAAGAGCTAAGTATTAAAAAATCTAAATGGGACGCCCTTGAAAAAGAGAGAGATGACTTTAGAGGTAAGTTTTTTTACATCGCTGCTGAAAAGGAAAACTTACAAAAACGGTTTGAGCGAGAAAAAGAAAACTTAATTAAATACGGAAATGAAAAAGTGCTCTCCGGCTTATTAAGCGTAGTTGATAACTTGAGTTTAACTCTAAATGCAATTGCGAATGATAATGATGAAAAGGTAAAAAATATTTTTGTTGGTATTGAGATGGTTTCTCAACAATTTGCAGAAGTATTAAAAAATAACGGCCTTGAAGAGATTAATTCAGTTGGCGAAAAATTTGACCCTAATTTCCATGAAGCTTTGATGCAAAAAGAAGAAGAAGGGAAAGAAGCAGGAATTATTCTTGAGGAAGTTCAAAAAGGCTATCGACTAAATGGTCGAGTTGTTAGAGCAGCAAAAGTAATTATTTCAAAATAAAATTTAGTTAATAAGGAGAAGAAAATGGGAAAAATTATTGGAATTGACTTAGGAACCACAAACTCATGTGTTTCAGTACTTGAAAATGGAAAATATAAAATTATTCCAAATGCAGAAGGACACAATACGACTCCTTCAGTAATCGGTTTTTCAAACAACAATGAAAATCTTGTTGGCCAGGTCGCAAAAAACCAGGCGGTAACAAACCCAAATAAAACTCTATACGGAATCAAACGACTAATCGGACGAAAATTTGATTCAGCTGAAGCAAAAGATTTCGCCGGGGTTGCTCCATTTGAAATTTTTGCCAATAAAAATGGCGATGCTTGGGTAAAAGTTGATGGAAAAGAAATGTCACCACAAGAAATTTCAGCAAAAGTACTTGAGAAGCTTAAGTCGGCAGCTGAAGACTATTTAGGAGAGAAGGTAACTGAAGCGGTTATTACTGTTCCTGCTTACTTTAACGATGCTCAAAGACAAGCGACTAAAGATGCTGGCAGAATTGCAGGCTTAGAAGTAAAGAGAATTATCAACGAGCCAACTGCGGCTGCACTGGCTTTTGGTCTCGAGTCTAAAAAAGATATCAATGTTGCAGTATTTGATCTTGGTGGTGGTACATTTGATATCTCTATTCTAGAAATTACTGGCGATGGTGTTTTTGAAGTTAAAGCAACAAACGGGGATACATTCCTTGGTGGTGAAAACTTTGATGAAGAAATTATTAACTTTCTTGCTGAAGAGTTTAAGAAAACAAACGGTGTTGATCTTAAACAAGACCAAATGGCACTACAGCGTTTAAAAGAAGCTGCTGAAAAAGCAAAGCATGAGCTTTCAAATGTTACTCAAACAACAGTAAACCTTCCATTTATCACTGCTGATGCTACTGGGCCTAAGCACTTAAATGTAAATCTTTCTAGAGCTAAGTTTGAAGACCTAATTAGTAAATATATTACAGGCCTTGAGGCACCATGTTTAACATGTTTGAAAGACTCTGGTTTAGAAAGAAGTGAAATTAATGAGGTTCTTCTTGTTGGTGGATCAACTCGAATTCCCGCTGTTCAGGCAAAAGTTAAAGAAATATTTGGAAAAGATCCTTCAAAAGGTGTGAATCCAGATGAAGTAGTTGCTGCTGGTGCTGCAACTCAAGGTGGTGTCCTTTCTGGAGACGTGAAAGATGTTCTTCTATTAGATGTTACGCCACTATCACTAGGTATTGAAACTCTTGGTGGTGTTATGACAAAAATCATTGAGAAGAACACAACGATTCCAACTAAAAAGTCTCAAGTATTCTCTACTGCTCAAGATAATCAGCCAGCGGTTAGTATTCACGTACTTCAAGGGGAGAGAGAGTTTGCTACAGACAATAAAACATTAGGTAAATTTGATTTAACTGGGATTAATCCTGCTCCAAGAGGTGTGCCACAAATTGAAGTAACTTTTGATATCGATGCAAATGGTATTGTTAATGTAAATGCAATTGATAAAGCTACTGGCAA
>JAURQB010000087.1 GCA_030836365.1 Bdellovibrionota bacterium
CATCAAAAGTATTTACTTCTGTGCCTCCGATTTTAAGAATTACGTCACCGATATATACTCGGCCCCATTGATCCTGAGTAATACCTTGAAGCCCGACTTTTTCAGCGGCACTATTTTTTCCAATAGAAGAGATCACGATCCCTTTATCAATTCTAAAGCGATATTTGATATGATCAGGTAGTAATACGATACCAAGCCCTGGCCGAATAACTTTGCCATGCTTAATGATTTGAGGAACGATTCTCTTAATTGTGTTGACGGGAACAGCAAAGCCGACACCAGAGCTTGTTCCTGAGCCACTAAGAATTTGCGTGTTCATTCCAATGAGGCGCCCTTTACTGTCAAGTAACGGCCCCCCTGAATTACCTGGGTTAATTGCAGCATCAGTTTGGATCATGTCGTGAATTTTTACCCCTCCAATACCTTCAACTTTTCTTCCAACAGCAGAGACTATTCCTGTTGTCATTGTATGATCTAGGCCAAAAGGATTTCCAATAGCAAAAGTTTTCTGCCCGACATTTAGTTGATTAGAACTTCCGAGAGTGATTGGAGACAGGTTTGAGGGAGATTTAGATAATTTTAATACGGCAATATCCTTTTTGGGTTCTACGCCAACGAGTTTCGCATTGTATGTATTTTTATCATTATGAAAACTTATTAAGAATTCATTTCCATTTTGAACGACATGAAAATTGGTAACGATATGGCCGTCTTTACTCCAGACGAATCCTGTCCCTGCACCAGCAGGGATTTGTGCTTCATCCATGAAAAAGCCGTTTGATCTCTTGATAATAGTTGAAACGTTAACAACTTTATCGACGTTATTTTTGAAAATTGAGATATTTACCCGTTCTTCTTTGGTGTAATCTGCATCATTTTTATTGCTTGGATTGATAAAGGAAACAAGAAGAGATAGGATAAAAATCTTAAAAAGGAGAAGTGTAGATTGTTTCATATGAACCCCCAAATCTATGATTTCTTTTAATAAAATTACAGGTAATCAAATGGAAATTCAATATTTCAATCGGAAAAAAGGTATTATCGAAGTTGAAAAGGTCTATGGCGAAAAAGGAATAAAGTGGTTGTATGAAACTTCGCTCGGTGGCAAACTCGCGCATTATCTTGCCGGCCCGCTAACAAGTCAAAAGTATGGCTCTTATCAAGATCTATCAATAAGTAAAAGAAAGATTAAACCATTCATCTCTAAATTTAATATCAATATGGACGACTATCTGCCTGAACAGGGAAGAAGTGACAGTGATCCTTATTCAAATTTTAATCAATTTTTTATTCGTCGATTTAAAGAAGGTAAAAGAGATTATCCTCTCGCTGAAAATGAAATGGGGGCTCCGGCCGAAGCTAGGTACTTCGCCTATGATAAGCTTAGCGACGACGAAATTATTCCTGTGAAAGGAAAATATCTTTCTGCAAAAGAAGTAGTTAAGGATGAAAGGTGGTACCCCGAATTTGCAGGTGGGCCCGTTTTGCTAGCTAGGCTTTGCCCCGTTGATTATCACCGTTTTCATTTCCCCGATGGAGGAACCTTTTTAGATAGTTATCCTGTTAATGGAAAACTTCACTCTGTTAATCCAATTGCGCTAAAATGGCGTCCTCAAATTTTTGCGGAAAATGAGCGTCACGTCAGTATTTTGAAAACTGAAAACTTTGGAAAGCTTGCCTATGTAGAAGTTGGAGCAATGATGGTTGGAAAGATTATTCAAAGCAGCAAAAATGATCATTTTCAAAGAGGCGAGGAGAAAGGCTATTTTCTCTTTGGAGGAAGCACTGTTATTGTGTTTGGTGAGCCAGGAGCTTGGGCGCCAGACGATGATATTGTCCAAAACACGAAGAAGGGGATGGAGACTTATCTTCAATTAGGCGAGTCCTGCGCAAAAAAACTATAAAGTTAAAGTAGCAAAAACAGGAAAGTGATCAGACGGGTATCTGCCGTTTTCATGCTCTTTGATAATTTTGTAGTCAAGACAAGAGAACCTGTTTTCTACCATGATCCAATCTATACGAGCGCTTTTTTGATTATTGCCATCAAAACGATGATGGGTTCCTTGATCTTCTTCGTTTAGTTTATAAAGTGGATCATTGAGTTTTAAGTGTTTGTTAATATTTTTTCTGACAGTTCCATTTGGACTTTCATTAAAGTCACCTGCCAATATATAAGGAATTTTTTCAGTATTGATTTTGTTAATTTGAGAAACGATAACTTTTGATTGTTCATTTCTTGTTTCATCAAGAACATGATCAAGATGGCAATTGAACACATAAAAAATATGATGATTCATCTTAAGTTTGAGCCAGGTGCATAGCCTTGGGAATGCGCTACCAAATGATTTTGAGCCCGCAATATCGGGAGTATCAGATAGCCAAAAATCACCTGATTCGATGACCGTAAATTTATTTTTATTAATAAAAATGCATGGATACATTCTCTCTGGAATCCATTCTCTGTGTTGATCGATAAGCTCTAAGTCAATTATTTCATTTGCATTTTGTAGTTGCCCTCTCCGGCCTTCTTGAGTGCAAAGTATATCTACGCAATGGTCTTTAATAATATTTTTCCAGACTGAACGTCTTTTTAGCCAATTATTTTCACCATCGGCTTCATTTTCAAAACGAATGTTACTTGTCATTAAATTAAATTCCATGGTGATTATTCTCTCTTTTTTTTGAAGGAAAACCAATGGTTTTTTTAATTTTGGCTCACCATGGGACACTAAATTTGCATCTATTAAATTTTATATTTTCATTTTTTAATATTAATGATTCATCTCAAAAAAAATAATTTTAGGAGGATGAAATATGATTGATGAAAGCACTCTCATTTTAAAAATGAAAAAAAAGTATAATGGACTTACATATCGTGAAATATCTGAGGTCACAGGTCTCAACATATCAAGAGTTTTCAGAATATTTAACGGAAGCAAAATAACATATAACGAAGCATTAACTTTGCATCAGTTGTTAAATATGCAAAGTGAAGATAGAGGAGATTTCATTAATAGTAGAAATGCTAAAAAAATAGACGCTAAGATATTTAGGTTGACGAGATTAGAAAAAATATCAGAAGGGGGAAATTAATATGGGGGGATTGTTATTAATTGAACGAGCGATTCTAGAGGCTTTAAGTTCCAGTACTCTGTCGGCTAGAGAATTAGCGGATCGACTAGGAATAGACATAAGGATTATTAAAAACTCGATTAAGAATTTGATAGAAGATAAATTAATTAGATACACAGCAAAAGGTTATGTTTTTAATGAAAGGTTTGTTGATGAAACGAAGCTGGAAGAAATAAATTCTTTAGATTCATTGTGTGAGGAGAGGTTAGATTTTGCGCAATCCTTAGATAACTTTAAAGTTGTAAAAATGTCACTTAATTCCTTTGAGGAAAAAATATTTGAATTACATCTTCGAAATCTAAATGAATTTATTAGTGGGGTAAGCTTAGAGAAAAAGGCAAAAGTTGCTCAAGCTCAAAAAGGGTTAATCAAAGATCAAAAAGTAATCGCGTTTGGAGTAGCAAATTATGGTGAAGTTTTGGAGAATAGTCTTTCTGGATAATTATCGGCACTAACTAATTGAAAAAAGGTCATTAGAAATCAGTCTTCTCTAAAAAAAATACAACCAGATGAGCCTCTATTCAGAGTCATGGTAGATTATGCATGAAATGAAAAAACTGACCCTATCTCTATTACTTGTTCTTTTTTTCTCCACTTCAGTAGAAGGTAGCCTTGGAAGCTCTTGTGGGAGTTTCTTAAGCAAATTAGTGAGTTTAATAGGAATTGAAACTTATTCAGCGCCTGAGTTCAATAATGACACAAGAGCTGCTTTTCTAAAATTGAAGTCATTAGAGTATACTAAAACGCAAAGTGTCTCTTTTCGAGATGGTTACTATCGTGAGGGACAATACTTGCTATCCATCATGCCTGAGAAAGTGATTGATTACTTGGCCCAATATCCAACTAGTAGGGATAATATTATATCTTTTAAAAATAAAATAAATACTGAGTTTGGTTTTGAAATGAATTCGATCATGGATAATGTATTTTCAATTATAAGTTCATTAAAAAAGCGCAATCCAGAAAACTTAAAACAAGAAATAATTAGTGCAATAGAGCGATATGAAAATTTACCTCTTGCTGAAAAAAAAGTGATTGAAGAAAAATTTCAGTATCAACAAAGCTTCGTCGAAGCTAAGAATAGTTGGCACAGCTATGGAAAAATAAAACTGAATATTGTCGAAGGTATAAGGGAGATTCAAGTCGAAATTAATGGGCATGTTCTAAAAGGCAAAAGATCTAGTCGAAAAGGCCATCCCGTCATTGAATTAGTTGTTCCTGTTGAACTAGTTAAACACCCTGCCTGGAATCCATTAAATCACGAGTATATTGCAAAACTTGCAGCAGATCCTTTTCGAAGACAAAAAATGGAGTATGATGTTGTTTTAGGTCATGATGGATATTTTTACTTAATGGATGGAAATCATCGCTTCACGTTATACTCTAATCCAACAGTGAAAGTCGTCCTAAGTGATCCTATAACGACAGAATCTCTAAGAATATTTTTCGATCTTCAAAACATTACACAGCCAAGTCATGAGCAAATTATGTCAATTTATCGAGGTGAGTTAAATCCATACGACTTAATACCTCATCACATTAGAAGAAACATACTTTTTGAAAACTAGTTTTAGTAAGAAAGGTTTGGCCTAAGCCACTTTTCAGCATTCTCAATAGTAATGTCCTTTCTTTTAGCATAATCATTAATTTGATCTTTACCAATTTTCCCGAGCATAAAATACTTTGATTCTGGATGATCAAAATATAGTCCTGAAATAGAGCATGGTGGGTAAATTGCGCAACTCTCAGTTAGCTCAATACCTAAATTTTTCTTTATTTCAAGAAGCTTCCAGATCATTTTTTTCTCTGAGTGATCAGGACATGCGGGATATCCAGGGGCAGGTCTTATCCCGTGATACTTTTCTTTAATCATTAAATCAAGGTCAATTGATTCATCAGGAGAGTTCCATTCTAGTCTAATTTTGTGATGAAGCATTTCCGCCATTGCTTCAGCAAAGCGGTCTCCAATGGCCTTAATAATGATAGAGGTATAATCATCGTTTTTATTCTCAAAAGATTTTGCATATTGCTCAACTTCTACACCTGTCGTAACACAAAATGCACCTATAAAGTTCTTTTCTTGATTTTTATCTTCAAGGAAATCAACGAGAGAGTAGTAATGAGTTTCGTTTTCTTTTTTCTCTTGTTGACGAAGGAAATGAAGTTTTCCTATTTCGTTTTTGCATTTAAGGTCGCTATAAATGATAGCATCCTCTCCGTTTTTGCGAGCAGGGAATATTCCATAAGTATATTTTGGTTTAAAAATCTTTTCTTTGATTACTTTATCTAAAATGACCTTAGCATCTTCGAATAATTTAGTAGCTTGTTCTCCATATTTTTTATTTTCTAGAATTTTAGGATAAGTACCTTTTAACTCCCATGCCCAAAAAAATGGACTCCAGTCAATGTATTGAGCAAGCTCTTCTAAGTTAATTTCTGTCTCAGTGAATACTCCTACTTTTTTTGGAGTATGCTCAATTTCAGTTTTTAATTTAAATTTATTTTCACAAGCCTCACTAAACGCGATTTGATTATTATCCTGAGATTTATTTGCGTAGTGCTGTCTAAGATTTTCTTGTTTGTTTGCCAGTTCAATCATAAATGCATCTTTTTTAGATTCACTTGTGAGATTGCTTGCTGCTTCCACGACTAGACTCGCATCTCCCACTCGAATAGTTGGCCCTTCGTATGATGGTGCAATTTTCAATGCTGTATGAGCATTACTTGTCGTTGCTCCTCCAACCATAAGAGGAATATTAATTCCTGCTCTTGTAAATTCTTTTGCATTAGAAATCATTTCATCAAGACTTGGCGTGATAAGACCAGAAAGACCAACAATATCAGCGTTGTGTTCTTTAATGGCCGCAATTATATCACTGCACTGAACCATTACACCGAGGTCAATAACTTTATAACCATTACAGGCCAAAACAACAGAGACAATATTTTTACCAATATCATGAACATCTCCTTTCACAGTGGCCAGTACATATGTTCCTTGGGTTGAAGCGCTGCTGTTGTCTTTACTCATCATTGGTTCTAAAATCGCAACGGCTTGTTTCATTACTCGAGCTGACTTTACAACTTGAGGAAGAAACATTTTTCCATCACCAAATAGAACACCAACTTTTTTCATCCCTTCCATTAATGGGCCTTCAATGACATTTAGTGGTGTTTTGTATTTTTTTAGTGCCTCTAATGTGTCTTCATCAACAAACTTATTGATACCTTTTATGAGTGCATGAGACATTCTCTCATCTACATCCTCTTTCCTCCAACTTAGGTCTTCTCCTTGGGCTTTTTTCCCGTCACCTTTTATAGTGGCGGCAAATTCAAGTAGAGTTTCTGTCGCTTCCGAACTACGGTTTAAAAGAACATCTTCAACTTTTTCTAAAAGCTCTGGCTCAACTTCCTCATAAACTTCAACCATGCCAGCATTGACGATTCCCATATCAAGACCATTTTTGATTGCATGAAAAAGAAATGATGAGTGCATAGCTTCTCGAACGCGGTTGTTTCCTCTAAAAGAAAAGCTGACGTTGGAAACACCGCCGGAAGTAAGTACTCCAGGGCATTGTTTCTTAATTTCAGCAACAGCATCAATAAAGTCTTTTGCATAATTGTCATGCTCTTGCATTCCTGTCGCAACAGTTAAGACATTCGGATCAAAAATAATATCTCTAGGATTAAAATTTATTTTCGTTGTTAAGAGCTCATATGCTCTTTTACATATACGGACCTTATCTTCAAGAGTTGCCGCCTGACCTTTCTCATCAAATGCCATGACGACCACTGCCGCGCCGTAATCCTGAATTGTTTTAGCTTGTTGAAGAAAAATCTCTTCACCTTCTTTTAAACTTATGGAATTAACAATTCCTTTCCCTTGAATATTTTTTAGGCCCTCTTCAAGCACTTCCCATTTAGAGGAGTCGATCATAATCGGAACGCGAGAAATATCTGGCTCAGATGCAATTAGTCTTAAAAACTTTTGCATCAAATCTTTCGCGTCAAGAAGCCCTTCATCAAAACAGATATCAATTACGTTCGCTCCATTTTCAACTTGGTTTCTGGCAACTTCTAGAGCTTCAGTAAGGTTACCTTCTTTAATTAGTCGTGAAAACTTTGGAGAACCCATGACATTAGTTCGCTCTCCAATCATGAGAAAGGGTTTCTTTTCAATGTTTTTGATAAATAGTGGTTCAAGTCCACTGTAAAATGCATCATCTATTTTTGCCGCAACTTTTCTTGGTGGAATATTTTTAATTTTATCGACCATCGCTTTAATATGGCCGGGAGTTGTTCCGCAGCACCCACCAATAAAATTGATAAACCCTGATTGCGCAAATTCTTCAACTAGGACTGCAGTATCTTCAGGTAGCTCATCATAGCCTGTTGGCGCTAAAGGGTTAGGCAATCCCGCATTTGGATAACAGGAAACGTAACAATCTGCAATTGTTGCAAGCTCTTTGATATAGGGACGCATTTCTTTTGCGCCAAAGGCACAATTTATTCCTATACTTAGTGGATTTGCGTGTCTTACTGAATTCCAGAATGCTTTTAGCGTTTGACCTGAAAGGGTTCTCCCTGAGTTATCAGTGATTGTTACACTTAGCATGATTGGGAAATCTGATTTCAGATCTTCATTAAGTTTTTTTACAGCGTGAATGGCAGCTTTCGCGTTGAGCGTATCAAAAATAGTTTCAATTAAAAAAAGGTCAATTCC
>JAURQB010000088.1 GCA_030836365.1 Bdellovibrionota bacterium
ACTTTTACACCTAAACTTGAAATGTATTTAGATAGAATGAGCATCGGTGTTGCGGCCCTGGTCGTGGTGACATCGTAGGATTCGGTTTTATAGATAAGCTCCTCAAGTAGCTCAATGCCTTCTTGCGAAGTAAAAATGACCTCGTGATGTTCGGTTCCTAAAAATTCTGCAGCAGCTCGTGCTTTCTTTAGGTCTAGTGAATTTGGGTCCATTCCAACGGAAAAACTTTTTACGGTTTGACCTCTTTTTTTGGCCTCTCTGACAACGATTGACGTTACTAAACTAGAATCGAGTCCACCAGAGAGTAAAACTCCCAGAGGTGCATCACTCATTAATCTTTTTCTGACGGCCTTGGTTAACAGTTCTTCAAGTCTCTCTGGCCCATGAAACTGTTGAGTTTCTTGTAAGTATTTAGGCCGATAATAGCGAACAAAACCTGTGTCTGTATGATAGTAATGTCCTGGAGGAAATTCATGTATTTCCGTACAAACATCAACAAGTGCTTTTTGTTCAGAGGCAAACCAAATTGCTTGGTGAATATCATGGCCGTAATAAAGTGGTTTTACTCCCAATGGATCTCTTCCTGCATAAACCTCCTGTCCGTCAACAATCACAAAGGCAAATACACCATCAAGCATTGTCGCGGTTTCTTTTTTATGCTCTTCCCAGAGATGAATAATGATTTCACTATCACTTGTTGTTCGAGTTTTTGGTGCTTTTAAAAGATTCTTTCTCAGTTCTTGATGATTGTAGATTTCTCCGTTGTGGATAACGTAGTTCTCTCTCGTTCCTTGGATCGGTTGCTTGCCTGTATTGAGGTCAATAATTGATAATCGTTCGTGACACAAAATGGCCCCGCCTGGGTAGGTTGATGTAAAAACGGAGTCTCTTTCATCAGGGCCGCGATGCCCTAGTTTAGCGGCTTGCTTTTGCGCTAATTCAACATTTTTGCTTCCAATGACTGCTAATATTCCACACATAACTGAAATCCTTTACTTACCGATGTTTTAATAAAATCGGCTATTGTTTGTAATAATTTTAGGTTTTTTAATTTAAAAGTGAAATATATTTAATTTTTTACTTTTAAGTTTTTAAAATATTTTGCCCGGTACGTATTTTGTTGAAAAAATGTTATTTTTACTGTGCATAAGGGAAGAGATTTGAAAAATAGTTAATAATCATTATTTCTTACTAGGAAAATTTATCCCAAAGTCCCTATTAATAAGTAAACTTTACGATTTCCTCATATGGAATCATAATATGGATATCAATTTAAGATCCTGCATAGCAGGTAAAGTTAACTTACATGCGTTATTTTATTATTTTCTCACTGGTTTTATTTCAATCAATATCTCAGGCGCGTGAGGTCGACACCTTAGCAAGTTGTCGGCTGACAAGTGAAGATCAGGGTGATGAATCCCTCGCAAGTTACAATGTTCTAAGAGATGGTGACCGTTTATATGGCCGATATCGATTGAATGAGGGGAGAGACTTCGAGGAAACAGATGATATTTTTATGAAGAAGTATGAGGGCAAAGAAGATTTAGAGCGCTTGAAAGAGCGGGGTATTTTAGCGAAGCTTGCCCTGGCGTTAAAAATTGAAGAAAGTAAAATCGAGAAGGTTTCTTTTTTTGGTATTCAGGAAATTGAAGATGAGGATGAAGAAGACTCGCCAGCTCCGGAAGAGTTCGTGAGTATAGTTTCTTCAGAAGAAGACCCTCTACCTCCTCCAACACCGGCCCCTCCAGTTTTCTTGATGGAAATTTATAAACTATCAGGCAGCCTTGGTGTTTCTCTAGGCTCAATTGGAAGGCCATTAGAGCAAGAATTTGCTAAATGTAATGGCAGTAGACTGTCTGGCTTTCCATTCAATAATTGACAATGCTCACAGTGCTCTTTAATGGTAGAGCATGCGAAATTTTGACCGTGAAAAAATAATTCAAAACACTCCTAATGATTTTCCTCTACCACCTGAATTCATTAATTCTAAAGTCCCGTTAGTATTAGAAATAGGAGCTGGGACGGGAATGCATCCCATAAATTTTTCAAAATCTCGTCCAGAAATGAGAATGATTGCTATTGAAAAAACAAGTGATCGATTTGGAAAATTTAAGCGTCAATATGACAAATGTCCTCAACCTCAGCTATTGCCAGTGCACGCTCACGCCGTCAGTTGGGTCGCGCATAATTTAGTGAAAAACTCAGTTGATCAAATCTTTATTTTATATCCTAATCCCAATCCAAAAAAACAAGACTTAAATAAGCGTTGGCACGCGATGCCTTTCTTTGGGCATCTAGTCGACTTACTTAAACCTAATGGCAAAATTGTCATGAGAACGAATGAGCAATTTTACGCGGAGGAAGCTGAAAGCTTTATGTCAGCTCAATGGGGACTATATACCAAGAGTTTTGAGTTTTTGGATTCTGATGTGCCTGAGTATAAAACCTTATTTGAAAAAAAATACCTTGAAAGAGGGCAAAGGTGCTACGAAGTAATAGGTCAAAAAATTATTTGAGTTTTAAAAATATTATTTAAAATTTTTATCTAAGCACTTTGAATACTTTTTGATTTCTCTTTCTTTTGAAATATCTCCACAGGTTGTCATCGCTAAATATTTAATTGCTTCGCATCTGGATTCACTTGCCCTGATTTTAAAGCAATGAATTTGGGTTACTTGCTGAAAAATAGGATTATTTTTTAAATGCTCTATGGATATTGATTTCGGCTTTTCGGGGCGAGGTACCTTTTTTACAGAGCGCCTAGTCTTTTTCGTGTAGGTGCCCCAATGATTAATCCTCATTTTTTTATACTGTTCAAGAAGTTGATTTGTTTGATTTATTCCTGAGTTTTCTTGACGTGCTATATCTGCACAACTGCTCATAAAAACAATAGAAATTATTGAAAAAAATATTTTACTCAAGAGTATTTGTTTAATTGTAGTGCAATATTTGGACGCCAAAATTATTTGCCTTTAATTACTTAATGGATTGCTTATTTTAACCGCTAAGTAGCTGAATACACAATTTTATTTTAAGAAGTTATATAATCGTGGTAGGTGAAATATGAAAATTTACATTTTAACATTTTGTCTAATCGTAAGCCTCTCCTCACTGGCCCAAAAGCCTGGTCTCGAAGAATCTTATCGGTTTAAACAGACCCCTAAAATAAGCCTAGAGGCTTTAAGAATACCACATTCTGCTGGTAAAAATGTGCTCATAGAAGCACCAACAGAAAATCAAAAGAAAGCTAATAAAAATCGAGGGCCTTCGGCCGTAGATGAAAACGGAAATCGTAATATCATTTCTGTTTCAGGTGCTTGTACACAACAAAATGGTGGGATTGTTTCACCAGGCGATCCTGCCTATGATTCTTGCTTAGATGGCAGCGTTTATGTGAAAAAAGTGATCTTAACTGATCCCACTCAATCAATACTTATGAATCTTAATTTGGACGGCTTAAACTTCAATCCATTTAATTAAATCCAAAACTCAGAACATTTTATTGAGCTTAAACCTCGCTCAATTTTTTTGAGATGTATTCGGCCAGGTGATGGCGCGTTTGAGCAATTAGATTAGGCGTCATCATCAAGGCGATATCTGGATATTTTGGGATAAGTTCATAGGTAATTCGCTCGAGGAAGCAAAAAATTGTTTGAACTTCAAGAAATAGTTTTGTGAAATAAGGGAGATTCATTCGTTCCCATTCAGGAACAAGATGACTAATATCCTGGTGTCCCTCACAACTTTCACAACCTTCACAAATTCCACTATTTTGCAAAAATAAGAGGTGATTGGTTGTATGTTCATTGATGAGCTCATCTCTTGATTGAGTATCTTCAGAAAATTTTTCAATAAGCTCTAAAGTATATTCTTCATTATCCATGATTGTTGAAAACAACTCTTCTATAACTGTTGTATGAAGTGCCGTGAAGATGATGTCAGAGGTTAAAAAATAAATAAGTTCTTGTTGAGATGTGGCGGCGTCACAAACATTTTTGTAAGCCTTAAGAGCTTCTTGATAAGGGCTTTTTGTCGTAGGTGATGTTGAGTGGAAGTACTGAATAATGCTTTCGAAATTTTTTCTTAACTGGAGCTCTTGGATGGTCTCTTTTTTTTGTGGTGTTTCATGATGTTGAATTGTTTTATTTTTGAAAAAATCCATGGCCCATTCCTTGTAAAATAGCTCGTTGTGCGTATTTTAACAAATCTTTGGATAGTGTGCTTAGCAGGGAAAAAAAATCAACAAAAAAGCCCCGACGGCTTGTCGGGGCTTTTATATAAATAAATAATTTTTTAAATTATAAACCCTACGAATTAATGCTCGCAGGGGAGCAATTTGATAAATTTAATTTTAGAATAGCCCTGGTGGGCCACCTTTTTTGAAAAGGTAATTCGGGATGACCTCTAAATAAATTTTATTGATCATAGACACACTCCTGATAAAGGAAAGTAAAGTATTACAATAAAACATAAGTCGACGGCTTCAAACCTAAATCAAACGGTGAATAAGAAATCAAATATATAAGTATTAATGTCCAAAGATTAAGCAGAGTATTTTGCCTATTTTTTTTCCAATATTATTAAACCGTTGGCAATTTTAGATGCTAAGGACTTGGATTAGGAAAGCTAGCATGAATGATTTCTATTTCTTTTAGGATTTCATTCGTCATGTTTATTTCAAGGGATAAAATATTTTCTTCAAGTTGGGTAATATTAGTTGCGCCAATAATGTTACTGACCATAAAAGGTCTCGTCGTTACAAATTGCAAGGCAAGCTTCGTTAAAGAAACTCCAAGTTTATTGGCGAGCTCAAGATATTTCTTAGTGGACTCAACCGCGTACGGGTTTGAATATCTCTGATAGTCGGGAAATAAATTCAATCGATCTCTAGGCGTTGATGTGTTGTTTAAGTATTTTCCTGTTAGCACTCCAAAGCCCAACGGGGAGTAGGCCAATAATTGAATTCCCTCACGGTGACAAACCTCGGCCATGCCAATTTCAAAAGTTCGATTAAGAAGACTATATGGATTTTGAATAGTCGAAATACCACTAAAGCCATTTTCCTTGGAGAGCTCTTGGTATTTCATCATTCCCCAAGGTGTTTCATTAGAGACACCATAAGAGCGAATCAGACCTTCCTTTTTTATTTCTTCAAAAGCCTCTAGGGTTTCAAG
>JAURQB010000089.1 GCA_030836365.1 Bdellovibrionota bacterium
CCGCAATACCAATTTCGTTGCTACTTAAAAGCTCAACAACAGTATCACCACTTTTATGCATCGTTTTATTTGCCCAGTTCCTGGCCTTAACACTGAATGGGTCTTGGATATACTCATTTAAACGACTGTGTGGTCTAACAACTCTTCCTTCCAAATCAAAAAGTTCAAAATAAACCTCCTGATTATTTTCAATAAATGTCGTATCTATCTGATCAAGCGCTTTCCTTTCAAGTGCCTTTGCATTTAATCTTGCAATTTCTTCAGCATATAATTTTCCTCGCTGAGCAACCTCCGCTTTGAGTATCGAATGTCCAAATTCCAAAGCAGGGTATATGGTCAAGTACATTGAAATAAAAATATACAATGTAAGAGTGACTCCAATCATAACTCTCCATTCATATTCTTTATTAAGACCGTGTATATGTGGCATTAATTTATATTTCAACAACCACAAAACCTTAGGCGCTAAGTTTTTTGGAGCTGGAGGTGGTTTATTAAAATCACTTGGTGCCTCAACTTCTTTTTCACTTCCAATATTTTTCTTAACGATAATTTTTTTTTCAGTGACAAAAACTATTTGTAAAATTAAGTCTGGTAGAGCAATCTTATCACCATTTTTAATGGTTCCGTTTTTGACCAACTTACCGTTCAGGAATGTCCCGTTTGAACTATCTAAATCTTTCAAGAAAGCACTATCATCCGTAACCGTAATAGAAAAATGTTTTTTTGAAATTCCATCAACTGGTAAAATTAATTCAAGTTCATCGGATCTCCCTAAAACATTTTCACCATTCTTAAGAACAAACTCCTGTCCTCGTAACTTCCCTGCAACAGCAACTAACTTAAACATCGACAAACTCCAGTTTATCTCCTACACAAACATTATCACCAATCGTCCCAGCATTAAGTTCAAGAACTTTTTTAGACTTTAGATATATGGATGAAAACCTCCATGGCTTCATATTTTTAATGATATATACGATTTCATTTTTCTTATTAATAAATAAAACATCTATTGGAATCTTCATAAAACACGTATGGATAGAATTACAGGGCTCAATCAACAAACCTTCAGCTGAATTCATTTCTGTTTTAAACATAAGTCCCATTACTCTTGAAAAAGTACTGCTCGCAATTATTACATTGTCTGCGACACTAATATTTTTAGCCGAAATAAAAGCTTTCATTATTTCCCCCCCGTCACAAATTCTACGGCCATGGGTGCCGCAATCATAAGGAAAACAGCCGGCATGATAAATATAATCATCGGGAACAAAATCTTTGTCGGCGCAGTCGCACCTTCTTTTTCAATTTCAGTGCTTCTCTTTTGTCTAATTTCAACGGAGAGATTCTTTAAAATAGGCCCAATGGATGCTCCAACAGAATCTGCTGCAATCAATGTCGCAGTAAAAGAAGTCATACTTATTGAATCAATTCGGTAGGCCATATTCCTTAATGCCTCTGCTCTAGATGCCCCAATCTTAATTTCTTTAATTACGGATTGAAACTCGTCAACTAGTGGCCCCGCGGGTGCTTTTTCAACAACTTTTGCCATGGCCATAATAAAATCTAGACCAGCCTCAACAGATAGGGCAAGCATATCAACAGCAAAAGGCATTGAATTAATAATTGCTTTTTGCCTCTGCTCTATTTTTCCCTTCACCCATAAATCAGGATACAGGTAACCAAATACGGATAACAGAGGAATATATTTTAAGGGCCAGGTCTCCTCTAAAAATGTTCGAACACCCATAAATACGATAGGAAACCCCACAATTAAGAAAATTTTAAAAGCGTAAAAATCCTCTGGACTCATAATCTCAGTCAACCCAGCACTTGCCAAAGGCTGTTTATATTTTTCTCTGATTCGTTTCTTCATTTTCATTGAAGAAACAATAGGTGAAATATAATGCTTAAAAAATGGTCTCGAATACTTAAGAATTATTCCATGTTCAGCAACACTTTTTTTAGCCTCGGAACCTCCGTCCTCCAACTGCTCTGTCGCTTGAAGTTCGGATTGCTCCTGGAAGAGCATTCTCATAAAAATAAAAACAGAAATACCTATACCAATTATTGCGGCATAAAGTATAAGCCACCATCGGTCTTCTTTCTCGCCTGTCTCTCCACAAGCCTCTTTATCACCAGCATCACATGCCCGTCTAAAGTACTTAACCGCACCTTCTGATTGCTCCATTGTTCTTAAAATTGTGGCCATTCTTTTACAAGCAGTAATTCGAGCAGGTCCACAATAGGAAACATCTGAAACTTTATATTTTTTTTCTTCTGAAATCGTTACGCAACCATAACTTCTTAAATGGTCGACTCCTTTCTCTCGCTTTACCGCATCATTACTATTTAAATAACCTGGAACGATAAAATCTAAACCACATGCTTTTTTGTAGGCCAGAACCGCACCATCTTTATTCCCTCGCTTCTCCAGCATCTCCCCATAAGCTAAACACGACTGAGGGTCTCCCTTTCGAAAACCTGGTGGCCGATCAGGG
Organism: Bdellovibrionota bacterium; assembly: GCA_030836365.1. Taxonomy (GTDB): domain Bacteria; phylum Bdellovibrionota; class Bacteriovoracia; order Bacteriovoracales; family Bacteriovoracaceae; genus UBA1511. The sequence continues at coordinate 2,505 of JAURQB010000089.1, forward strand.
TAAAAATCCTTACAATTTTTAAACCAATACTTAGCTGAACTAACACGGTAGCTTTTTTGAGAGGAAGATTCTTTCTTCGGACCTTTTTTATAATACTTATCTACTGATTCTCGCCAATCAATTAATTCGTCATCCGGAATTTCTTCAACTGCTTCATTGTAAAATCTGCTGCATTCACGCTGTGCCTTTTTGTCATTAACCTCACTCAAATAACAATCTCTTCGATATCTTGAAAATGCTTCAGAGGAGGGCTCTCTACCAATTACTTTAAAATTTGCTTGTGAAAATACATTTGTCACATTCATTGAAAAATAAACGAACAGTAATAATTTTTTATTACGTAAAATTTTTCTAAATAAGTAGAACGTGCTCAAAAGGCGCATTCTATAATGTTAACAAAATATAGAGCTTGATTCTTTTACTACTAAAAAGAGGAATTTTTTCCTATAAAATAAATCATATCGATAAAAATATATTGTTTAATTTATTGTCTAATTCATTCTTACGTTGGTCGACAACGGACCTGAAAGTATTATCTTCTTCATATTTTTTATTTAGAGAATTAACTACTTCCCGACACGCATCAAAACTTCGATATTCAACAAGATGCGTTCCAGCACGTATCGCTAGTTCTGCTGACTCTGCAGCCCCATAGTTTTTAGTAATTGCCCCCATCTCCATATCATCGGAAATAATGATGCCTCTAAAGTTAAGATTATCAACCAAATAGTCATGAGCCTTTTTTGATAAAGAAACAGGAAAATCAGCGTCTAAATCAGGCACGAGTAAATGCGCCATCATCATTAAACTAACTTTATTTTTTGAGGCAACTTTGAAGACTTCAATATCTTCCTTTTCTAAAAGCTTAAAAGACCTTTCACTTATAGGTAAATCATTGTGTGAATCTATAAAAGTATCTCCATGGCCAGGAAAGTGCTTCGCACATGCTAATACTTTATTTTTTTGTAAGCCTCTAATTGCAGCACTTACAAACTTTCCAACGACTTCTACATCTCGCCCAAAAGACCTATCGCCTATTACTTCACAATTTGGATTTGTTAGAATATCTGAACAAGGAGCTAAATTTAGATTAACCCCAACCTGATTTAATTCCCTCGCAACCTGTGAATAAATCTCAAAACATTTTGTTGCTGATTTTTCTTCAGCAATTTTTCTTGCAGAAGGCACTACCGAAAATCCACTTCTAAATCGTTGAACTCTCCCCCCTTCATGATCAACTGCTATTATTTTTTTATCTTTTGAACAATTTTGAATATCGGATATCAAAGTTATAAGCTGTTCTTTTGTTTCATAATTCTTAGAAAAAAGAACGACTCCTGCAATTTCTTCGTTACCTATAAAATCTCTTTCTTCTTCAAGCAAAGAAGTTCCAGATAATCCTGTTAAAAAAAATTGACCACAATTTGAACTCATTACGCCTACTCCATTAAGGTTTGAGAAATTCCCTGAGACACCCAAAACATCTTTGCTAAATACTGGTCATCATAAATAAAGTAATTAATGATTTGCCCATCAATACTTAAAGCGTATTTATGCACTCCTTGAGCTTCCTTAGATATATAGGAAAACTTACCTCCACTGATAATTTCTGATTTGTTATTAAGATACTGTTCATTAAAAAAAGGATGTCCATCCCAAATGACTTCTATTTTCATTGACCCCGAGCGAGTAACTCGAGCGCGCTGAAAAAAACCTGATTCACGTACGCACTCTATCATTTGTGAAAAAAAACAATAGGCGTTTTTTTTCAAATTAATGGGTTTCTCTTTTTTTAAATTCCATTGCTTCTCTTTTGATCTTGAAACAACCGTTAATTTATTAGAACTACTGTCAATTGATATTGTACTCTTGTAACGAGAACCATCAAACCAGTATGTAACCTCTGACTTTAGAGGCATTAACAACTTCACTTCAGAAATTTGATGATTTTTTTTTGATATGGAAATTAGTTTTTCAACGGGAAAATCAGACTTGTTTTCCCTGTATATGATAGACTTTACAACCAGGTTCTTTTTAGAGTTAAAACCTTTTTGTCTCAACTTAACAAACGAGCCCATCGTGTCAACAAACTCGTATTTAAGGTCTCCATTTAGTTTTCTTGTTTCACTTTTCTTTGCTTTTATTGCACTCATATAAGCGCATGAAGTTGAAAGAAATAAAATTAATAAGATAGAAAATCTCATCCTTGAAAGATTCTCCCTTTAAGAAAAAATTCTAACTAAGTGTTGTTACTTGCTTTAATAAAGAAATAGATTCTAAAGCTTTACCACAACCTCGAACAACACAAGTAAGTGGATCTTCAGCAAGCGATACAGGCAAGCCTGTTTTTTCTTTAATAAGTACATCTAAATTCGATAGAAGTGCTCCGCCACCAGCTAAAACAATACCATTATCAACGATATCTGCAGCTAATTCAGGAGGAGTTTTCTCTAAAGATACTTTGATTGCCTCTACAACCTCTGAAATGGGATCAGAAAGAGCATCTCTGATTTCATCACTTGTAACTTCAATAATTTTTGGAGCACCTGCGATTAGGTCTCGTCCTTTAACTTCATATGTTTTTACTTCATCATCAAATGGATACGCATTTCCAATGTTGATTTTAATCGCTTCGGCCGTGCGCTCACCAATTAGTAAGTTATATTTTTTCTTAATGTAGTTAGAAATTGCTTCGTCAAATTTATCGCCGGCAACTCTTTCAGACTTAGAAAAAACAATTCCTCCAAGAGAAATAACAGCAACCTCTGTCGTTCCACCACCAATATCAACAATCATATTACCTGATGGTTCTGTTATCGGAAGACCAGCACCAATCGCTGCGGCCATTGGCTCTTCGATTAGATAAACTTCTCTAGCACCAGCTTGTTCTGCTGATTCTTTTACCGCACGTTTTTCAACCTGAGTAATCCCAAAAGGAATACAGATAATAATTCTTGGTTTAATTAACTTGGAGCCTGCAATTGATTTTTGAATAAAATATCTAAGCATTGCTTGGGTAACTTCAAAGTCCGCGATAACGCCATCTTTCATTGGTCTAATTGCTTTAATCGAACCTGGTGTTCTTCCAAGCATTTCCTTAGCTTCTTTTCCAACGGCCAGAACTTTTGAAATACCTTTCATCCCTTGATGGACAGCAACAACAGAAGGTTCATTAACAATGATACCCTTATCTTTTGCACATACCAATGTATTGGCCGTACCCAAATCAATCGCTAAGTCATTAGAGAACCAATCAAATACTTTTTTCAACATGCTCATACCTTTTCTACCATGTGTAATGTCTAATCTTTTCACCGCGAGTTGCAATCTCTTGCATGGCCTCAATGCCTAACTTAATGTGCAAAGAAGTGTATTTTTTAAAAACCTCGCTAGCAGATTTTTTTGTTTTTATTCCATCCTTTTGCATCGGACAATCAGAGACTAATAATAGCGCACCAATATTAACTTTACTAACAAAACATGTAGTAAAAAGTGCGGCACACTCCATTTCTACTGCAAGAACTCTTTCATCAATTAAATTATCTTTAAATTTGTGATCGAATTCCCAAAATCGAAAATCAGTAGAGTGAATAGTCCCTGTCCGATAATCGTAATTATGCTCTACCAATATCTGACTGACAAATTTTTGAACCTTAAAAGTTGGCAAAGCCGGTACCTGAGGCGGAAGAAAGTGATTGGATACACCCTCTGCCCTAATTGCTGCAATTGGCAAAATAAAGTCGCCCACTTTTAAACTTCGATGAACTGCGCCACATAAACCCAAAAACAAAACAGCTTTTGGATGCACAACGGATATCAACTCTCCAATTAAGGCTGCCATTGCAGAGCCTACTCCGAACTCTACAATTGTAACTTTCGCCTTCTTGCTCGAAGAAGCTTGAAATGCCGACCCCTTAGTATGATGAGCATCATCGAACGCATTATTAAATTGCTCTACATAAAAATGAAAATTAGTGAGAATAATCTGAGACTGAAATTCCTTAATATCATGCCCGGTATATCGCTCAAGCATATCAATAGCGATTTGTTTCTTCGCGGAGTTTCCATGAATTCGTTTACTTAATTCTAAAAGACGTCTTGGATGTATTGAGTCATCGCTATTTAGCTCTATTTTGGCGTCTTTTTGTGTTAAAAATCCTTTAGATTTTTTTCGAACCGTTTTTCTAGTAATTTTTTTGCTTTTTAGCTTCATGCTAGACGCTTTTTTAGTCATTTTTCCCCCTTCCTTAGGAAGCTAACAATCTACCATCTGGCATTCATTGTTGACAAGTTTTTAGATACTTAGGGGCGTATTGTAAGGTGTTTAGCGAATATTAGACATATCGTTAAAAATATTTGCCAAGCCATCATTTTTTCCCTATTTTATGCCCACTTTTTTATTTCGCATGTTGCTAACAGCAAGAATAGACAGGAGATCGTTATGGGAATGGGACGAAAAAGAAGTGTTCTGAAAATGAAAAGAAAGAACAATCAGAGAAAGAAAAAAGCTAAGTTAAAAGCTTTAATCGCTAATTCTAAGAAGAACTCTTAGTTATTTACGCCCTCTCGCGGTTTTCCGCGAGAGAGGTAGTGAATACTCATCTGCTTTAACCATAGGTTCTGTGACAACAACCACTTATGCCCATTGAAAGCTAGCTCCTGGCTTTTCATCATTTTATTTAGATACTCATTTCTTGAAAGAGACTGCTCTGAACCAACTAGTTCACCTGCAACACCAACTGCATTGATTGCTCTCTTACTTACTAGATTAGGCATCCTCTGATATTGCAGCTCGAACTCATCCTCAAGTAAACGATCATCACCAATATTCCCATCCATAAAATGAAGCTTCTTATTTCTTGACCCCAATGCTCTGACTTTTTTACTATTCCAGCTTGAAGGCCCAATCATTAAGGTATTAAAGGCATCATAGTAATTAAAACCCGGAATTAACTGAATAGCTTCAATAGGACGAGATGCAATAAAAACCCAATCAAATTCTATTTCTGGAGCCAATATCTGAACACGACGCACGGTTGAGCTCTCATCAGCATCAAAAAAGTCCTTCATTAGATTAAATTCATCTTTTCTCAATTTCTTGTGCTTTAAGTTTAATAAATTTTGGACTGGAACTCTAAAATCTTTAACAGATGGTGTATAGGGTATAGCATTTACAAGCGTATATGATTCATTTTGTTGATAAAACAATTCATCAAAATAAAGTCTACCTGCTTCATCTTTCGGAAATAGTATAGCGCCCTTCGCCCCTAATTGTTTAATCGTGTCCTCTTTTAATAGTTCAGCTATTTCAGATTCAATACTTGGAGGCAACTCTAGTAAGAATTTATCTTTTTCCATTCTTGGTATAAATACCTGTGCGAGTGAAATGAAAGGAACCTGTTTATTTTTTAACTCCAAATAGATCGCCTTTGCCTCCCCAGAACTTAAGCCGCCAATAATTAGACCAACTCGATCTTTTTCAAATAATTCTTTGGCATAAAAAGAGCTAATGATAGGACTCGACTTTGAGTCTTTGACATTTAATTCAAAACCTTTTTCTTTTAAAAGTGTTTCATAGCTAACCTGAATTCCGTTTAAGGCCTCTATTCCAAATTTTTTATACTTCCCACTTAGGGGTAGGATTACTCCAATTTTTAGTGGCGATACTTTTTTATCATCGGAAAGTTTCTCCCTTATTACCATCACCTCTTGCTCAAAATTAGTAGCATTTTTACTTTTCAACAGTGAGTCTAAAATCTCATTAGCGTCATTGGCACGTCCTGCATAAATTAAGTTTTCAGCAATGACAAGAGAGTAACTAGACAAGGGAAGGTTTTCCTGTGCTGAAAAATCAAGCCCTATCATTTTTTGATCGTCTAGACTTTTGGAATTTAATAAGCCAAATAGCTCTTGGTAATAGCGATCATTCTTGAAGTCCGATTCTCCCAGCATAGAAACCAAGCCAAACAAGGATTGCTCATAAAGCTCTTGATTTTGATATGCTTTTGCGATTTGGTAGCCAATATTATAACTACTAATCTTCTCAATTGGGCTTAGATGGTCATTAGATATTTTTGTCAGACTATCTAGTGAACGGTCATAGATACCTAATCTGAAGTAACCAATGGATAAACCGAGAAGAGCCTGAGAGATCAAGATTGAATCCTCTCCTGCTCCTGACAAAGCTAGTTCAAAGTTGAAAATTGCTTTTTCTGTATCCTCAACTCCTAAGTAAAACCGCCCTAGCAAATATCTTTTCAAGGAAACTTCATTTACTGATAATTCATTCTCATCAAGCTTTGAAAGCTCACGTTGAGCTTCTTCTAGCAGTTTTTGATCAATCAAATTTGTAATTGAAGATACTGTCCCCAAGAAATCAGCACTATATAGTTTAGCTCGATCGGCCTTGTTTAAAGGAGTAATACCGGCACAGGAAACTAGTACCAGGATTAGGATTGATAAAAATAATTTAACCATGAAGAAAATCCTGTTAAAGCAAATTTGCTAATACATAGATTATCAAACTTACAGAGGTTTATGCTAGGCTAAATATTTTTTGAATTTTACTGAAAGAGATCTTTTACTTTATCAAAGAACCCCGTACTCATTGGGTTAGAACCTTTGTCATCAAGCTCTGCGAGCTGTTCAAAGATTTTTCTCTGCTCAGAAGATAATTTTGTTGGTGTTTCAACGTGAATAGAAATGATTTGATCCCCTGTCCCGTAACCACCAAGCTTCTCAATTCCCTTACCTCGAAGTCTCATCTTTTTACCTGACTGAGTCCCTGGCGCGAGCTTAATCTCGACCTTCCCCGTCAACGTTGGGACTTTCAGTGCCGTCCCCATCGCAGCTTGAGAAAAGCTGATCGGAACAGTACACAATACGTCAAATTCATCGCGAGTAAAAAACTCATGCTCTTTCACTCGGACCACAACATAAAGATCCCCAGCTGGGCCACCACGCTTTCCTGCGTTTCCTTCCCCACGAAGCTTTAATCGTTGTCCGTCATCAATACCAGCTGGAATCTTAACGCTTAATTCAGATTTTTTTCTAGTTGCACCACTACCACTACAAGAACCACATGGGTCCTTAATCATCGTGCCAGCACCTTGACATTTTGGACAAGTCGTTGCGACGGTAAAAAATCCTTGCTGTCTGCGAACCTCGCCCATGCCATTACAGTAGTCACATGTGGCAGGCATAGATCCATTCTTGGCCCCCGTTCCGCTACAAGACACGCATGTTTTTTCTTTATTGATTGTAATGGTCTCTTCTGTTCCAAATGCTGCTTTTTCAAAATCAACGTCAACAACAATTTGCATATCATCGCCAGGAACACCCTGAGAGCGTCTGCCGCCCCGACGACCACCGCCAGCACCACCAAAAATATCACCAAACAAATCGCCAAAAATATCACCGAAATCAGAAAAGCCCTCAGCACCACCAAAACCACCAGCTTGACCATTTACACCAGCATGACCAAATTGGTCATAACGACTTTTCTTTTCAGGATTAGTTAATACTTCAGCAGCCTCGCTCGCCTCTTTAAATTTAGCTTCGGCTTCAGCATTTCCCGGATTTCTATCCGGGTGATATTTCATGGCAAGCTTGCGATAGGCTTTTTTAATTTCATCTTTACCAGCGCCTCGTTGAAGCCCTAGAGTTTCATAATAATCTCTCTTACTACTCATAACGTTCCTTAAAAATACCTACCTAAGCTTATCCACAAAATTTAATTAATTATACTTCTTTAAAGTCAGCATCTACAACATCGTCCTCATCTTTCTTTTGGGAAGATGCTTGCTCTCCAGTTCCTGGCTGAGCACCTTGTGCTCCTGCCTCTGCTCCACCTTGTTGTTGATACATATCACCTGCAACTTTATGGCTGACTCCTTGAAGCTTTTCAGCGGCAGCTTTTAGATCTTCTGAAGTCTCCGCTGTTAAGCTCTTTTTACCTTCTTCGATTGCAGCTTCAAGCTCTTTTTTTGCATCATCAGAAATCTTACCTTCACCTTCTTTAATCATTTTTTCACTGGCAAGAATTAGAGCATCAAGGTTATTTCTTTCATCGACAACCTCTCTTCTTTTCTTATCTGAGTCTCTGTTTTCCTCTGCTTCACGAACCATTTTTTCAATTTCTTCATCAGACAGACCAGACCCTGCAGTAATCTCGATTTCTTGAGATTTGCCAGTAGCTTTATCAATTGCATTTACATTAACAATACCATTTGCATCGATATCAAAAGTTACTTCAATTTGAGGTACGCCTCTTGGAGCAGGGGCAATGCCAACCAATTCAAAATTCCCTAAAGCCTTGTTATCTGCTGCCATTTCTCTTTCTCCTTGAAGAACTCTAATAGAAACTGCAGGTTGATTATCTTCCGCAGTTGAGAAAACCTGACTTTTTTTCGTAGGTATTGTTGTATTTTTTTCAATTAATTTTGTTGAAACTCCACCAAGTGTTTCAATTCC
>JAURQB010000090.1 GCA_030836365.1 Bdellovibrionota bacterium
AATTTGTGTGGTGTAATCGCCATGTTCGTAGGTCGAAGAATCATTTTCATCGCCCCAACCATCCTCATCACTATCCACGTACCAAAGATCACAGCCTGCATCGATTGCACCATTGCAGTTTTCAAGGTCACCATCGCAAACAGGGTATCTTGAGTACTCATCTTCACTAGCGTATTCCAAGATCTGATCATAATTCATGTCTTTATTTAAGAACTTGATTTGCGATCTCGGAACCATGATATCTTTAACTTTGATACTAGGAAATTCAAGTACCGAAGAAATCAGCTCAATTTGCTTTGAGTCCATTGAGTTTTCTTTCTCCGCTTTATTGATCATATATTCAATGTCATTTCTTGTCACAAGTCGGCCTCGAAGCTGAGCATTGTTGCCCAAAACTCGATGTATAAACCAAACAATAAGAGTAATAAGCGGATAAAAGAGATAATAATTAACTTGTAATACACGAATAACAAAAACGGATAACGCTTCAGCATGAGTTCTGGCAAACGTCTTTGGGATTATTTCGCCAAAAACAAGAATGATAAAGGTTGTGATACCAACACTGATACTAAGTGAGTCGCTTTCAAAATACCGAGAGGCAATTGTTGTTGTCATCGAAGCCGCAAAAATATTTGCAACGTTGTTACCGACTAGAATCGTTGTTAGAAGCTCACTTGGCTTTTCTGTCATAAAGCGCAAGGCCTTACCTCGAGTTCCCCCTTGATCAATAATTTGTCTCGCGCGGTCGATGCCAATAGACATCAGGACAGCTTCTGAGCCGGAGAAAAACCCTGAAAGAAAGAAACAAGAAACAAGTGAGACAAGCTCAAAATTTAGAAAGATCATAATGAACTCCTAAAAATAAAGCTATCTTTGTTGATTTTTGTAAATGAGATTGTTGAATTCGAATTAAAAGAATGTTCTGACGGAGGTTCTATTTTATATTCCTTTGAAATGTTAATAATAACCCGCTGTTAACGAGCTTAGAGCCTACTGCTCATTGCTACTAGTCGGGTTGTACACCGTATTATTTTACACTGCAACATTTTTTGTGTCCATAATCCAAATAACTACAAGAAATCATTTTCTCAAATCGGGCTAAACCCTCAAAAACTCATGAATAAAAATTTTGAGAATTTCAATTTTTGCCTAGTTGGAGGACATTGATCCTGTAAATGATGGTGGTAAAATAAAGACTTCCAATAATTTCAAGGTTTTAGATGTTAAATATTCTTAAAGATTTAAAAAGAAAAGTAAAAGGTAGAGGATTAAACACGATTGGGCCAAAAGGCTCAATTAGTGAAGATGATCATCAAGTTATTTGGCGCTTATTTCAAGTCGTCGCCTGTGAGCCTGAGTTCCCTCAAACGTTACTCAAGTCGAAAATTGATTTTTTAACGAATAGCAAATCGGGATATTTGGAAGAGTTTAACTTTTGTGTTCAGACACTTAATAAACTCTCATTAAAGTTATTTCAACAAAAGTTTAAAGAGTTAGAAAATAATCATGCCAATAGAATTTTAGACAAAATTCTTCGACAATACCCTTCTCGCTACAACAATGCCTCATGGCGACTAAAAAGTAGAATCACTTCTGACAATATTGATCTTATCCTCTCAAGCGAAGATGGAAAAAGAATCAGAAATTTTGTGATCAGAGAATTACTCATTATTTACTACCGCAGTAAATGGGGATGGAATGTAGTCGATTATTTTGAGTACCCAAGTCGAATTTTACTAGACGACGAAAAGGTCGAGGTAGAAAAAATCGATCATCAACATGAAAAGTATTATTTATATCTTAGCGATACGACAGTTGAAGAATTAAACTTTGAATCACTAGTAATTGAAGAGGGAACTGTCACATCAGTAAAAGTTAAGGAAGGAAAACAGTTCGCTAGCTTTACGACTCAAGCAAGTAATCAAATTAATGAAATTGTTCTTAATTTCTTTGATGAAAGTGACTTCGATGATCAAGCAGACGACAACGCCCTAAAAAATAAATTGATTACCAAAACAAAACTTCAAGTTTCAGCAAGTCTCGATGATCATTATGATGTGGTCATCGTTGGGTCAGGTCCAAGTGGAGCATCTACTGCAGAAAAGCTTGTTAGTGCAGGAATAAATGTATTGATGATCGAGTCTGGAAGTGAGCACGATCGTAAAAATCACCATCGCATGGAACATTTTATTCAAAACGATTCATACTATGAATTTAATCCATGGAAATATGATTATAAGGGAGAGGATTTAGACTTAAATACTTGGATGGTGAGATACGAAGGAGGAAGCACAAACGCTTGGGGTGGAACAACTCCAAGATTTATAGAAAGTGATCTGACTCTTAAAACTAAATTTGGGATTGCTCAGGATTGGCCGATTCAATTCGAAGAGCTTGAAAAATATTACGGACAAGCAGAATCATTTTTAGGTGTTAGCGGATTTGAAGATAATCCTTGGGAGAAAGGGAGAACAACTCCTTACCCCATGCCAGGCTTTGCCATGAGCGACTCAGATTTAATGATAAAATCTGCTGGAGAAAAATTAGGAGTACAATTTCACTCTGTCCCAAGTGCAAGGAACTCCGCAACCAATGGGACAAGATCAGCCTGCATTAACTATTCTGTATGTCGAGCCTGTCCAGTTGAGGCTAAATATTGTGCGGCCAGTACTGTTAGGCGACTAAAAGGAAGCCAAAACTTTACAGTAATATATAATCATCACGTAAGAAAATTAATCAAAAATAGTGATGGAAAAATTCAGTCATTGTTGATGACAGATGGAAATGGAAAAAATCGCGAAGTAAGCGGAGATTTATTTATCCTTGCGACTCATGCAATTGGTAACTCTCATATTTTACTAAATAGCGCCACATCTTCGGAACCTAATGGGCTGGCAAACTCTTCTGAGACTGTGGGTAAATATTTAATGGATCACTTGAAGTTTTTTTACACTGGTAGAATAGATCAAAAAGTGCAGGCACATAAAATGGGTTTTGAAACTGCGACATCTCTTCACTTTCATGATCATCCCAAAAGAAAAGAATTTAGTGCATGCCGTATTGTCGTTAGAGAAAACTCAGGGCCAATACCTGAGGAGATTGCTGTTAGTAGTGGCTTTTGGGGAGATAAACTAAAATCAGAAATTAAAACAACTTTTGGCCATTACTTAACTTTAGGAGCACTCCTTGAGCAACTACCTTACGCAGAAAATTGTGTAACATTAAGTGACAAGACAAAGAATGAATTTGGAGATCCTGCCATTCAGACGAATTGGTTTTTGGCGAAGGATTATGAAAAAAAATC
>JAURQB010000091.1 GCA_030836365.1 Bdellovibrionota bacterium
AGCCTTCAAAGCTTTATGTACCAATGGATGAGCTATGATCCTGCAGAAATATTGGCTTCTTTAACTATCCCGGCTCTTATAATTAATGGAACGAGTGATTTACAAGTATCTGAGCAAGAAGCCTTTTTACTCAAGAAAAATTCACCAAATGCAGAGTTCAGTCTTATTTTAAACATGAATCATGTGCTGAAGATTATCGAAGAAAAAGGACTGGCTAATGGGAAAAGTTACAATGATCCAAATTTAACTGTCTCTGAAGAATTACTCGAAAAAATCACTGAATTTATCGATAAAAATTCCTCCAAAACTCCGTAATCGAGACAAATTATTGTTGACAATTTTTGCATCTTTGTGACGCAATTAATTTAAGCATTATGAGAAAGCTGGCGCTCGTTTTATTGGTCATTACAAGTATTTATGGTTGTTCTAATACTGGAGGTAACACTTTGATTAACGGCCATATAAAAGGACTCAATAAGGGACAACTACTGTTGCAAAAAATAGACGACACCACACTCATCTCAATGGACTCGTTGCGAATTTACGACAGCCCAGATTTTTCCTTTTCGATAGACTTGACCGAACCAGAAGTACTGTATTTGGCCTTAAAGTTTGACGACAGTGTTACTCAAACCCGCTATATGCCCTTTTTTGCCGAGCCTGGCGCCCTTGAAATCAAAACAAGTCTCAAAGGTTTTGGGTATGATCAAACCGTTACCGGCTCAAAAAATCAAAATACCTGGAATGAATTTAAACTGTTGCAAGGGCGCTATAACGATAAGCAGCTTGAGCTTATTCAAGCCGAATTACGCGCCAATCAAAACAACAATACTGAAGAAATAAAGCGCATTCAACAACAAAGAGAAAAGCTGTTGCGCGCTCGCTATTTAGCCACAGTGAACTTTTCCAAAAATCATAAGGACTTGGCCTTAGCTCCTTACTTAATGTTAGCAGAAATTCCAGATGTCAATGTAAAATACCATGACACTATCTACAAACTGCTCACCCCAGAAATAAAAAACTCCAAATACGGTAAGGCATTGGAGTTATTTATGAATCAACAAAAAGATTCAGTTCTATAAGGCATTGATTTTGTCAATTAGCGCGCGACCACGGGTTTCGAGCTCCTGATTGATGCCTTTAAAATGCTGCTTTTTATTCTCTACTGAACGATCGTTAAGTTTGTGGATTAACTCATCAAACACCTCAATCGCCTCATCGATAATTTTTCCAGAAGCTTCCACCCCTTTTTCAGGATTGGACATCTCCCAAATATAAACCGCTTCTATGATATCACCTAGAACGTAATTAATGTCTTTTTTTAAGTCTCTTTTACTTGACATGGTTGAAAATTTTGAGCAAAAATAATGTTTTTTGGGTCCTTATGGGACAATAACTTCTAAAATCTCGGCCCCTGCAGTTTGAACGTCAAATTTTCCTAATGAAGCAGGAACTAAGACCGTCTCTCCACAATTCATTGGCATGGTCTGACCCTTTGAAGAGATCAAATCTGCCTTACCGGAAATACACATTAGAACCATGAAGGATTCTTCGGGGGTCGTGGTCATGGAAACTTTTTGGGTAAGGTTCCAAAGCGAGGTATGAAAATATTTACAGGCATAAACGAGGTTCCCCTGATTTTTCAAAATCGTTTCTGGACGGCAAAAGACCTGTTCCAAATCATGAAACACTAATGCGCGCTCTGCCTCTTCCAAATGTAATTCACGAAATGCACCGTTTACATCGGGGCGATCCCAATCGTAAATTCTATAGGTCACATCTGATGTCTGTTGAATTTCTGCCAATACGACACCGCCGCCGATGGCATGAACTAGACCTGGGGCAATAAAAAATGCGTCGCCCGGCTGAACTGGCACCTCATTTAATAAATGAGTTATGGTTCCCTTTTGGACCGCTTGTTTATAGTCAAAAAGCGTCACTTCAGGCTTAAAACCAATAACGAGTCGCGCTCCGGGGTCTGCTTGTAGAACATACCACATTTCTGTTTTTCCAAAACTATGGTGATATTGTTTCGCAATGGTATCATCGGGATGAAGTTGAACAGATAAGTCTTCTTTGGCATCGATAAACTTAAACAGCAGCGGAAATTCACCTTTATAGGTTTGATACACACGTTGACCCAATAAGCCAGGGCCAAAACTCTGAATCAAATCCTGCAGATTTTTCTGCTTTATATCTTCTTGAGTGATCGACGAAATTTTTCCCGCCACACCAGAAATTTCCCAGCTTTCGCCGATAAGCGCCCCAGCAGGCTTCGCATAAAATTTATGAAGTTTTTCTCCGCCCCAAACTTTAGAAAATTGTTGCGCCTCAAATTTTAAAAATCCTAATTCCATAGACTTATGCGATCATTGATATAATGGATATTTCAGGGACCAGTGTAGACAACAAAATTACGTGGTGTTTCGTATAGCTTAACGGTGATGTCATATTGAGTAGAAATCCGACCGCGCAACTTGGCCCAAATCACCTGAGCTATATTTTCCACAGTAGGAATAAGATCTTTAAATTCAGGGACTTCCAAGTTTAAATTCTTATGATCGAAGGGGTCCTCCACTTCAGTTTTAATGAGGGCTTTTAACTCAGCAACATCCATTACGAATCCCGTCACAGGATCTATCTGCCCGGTAATCCCGACCTCAAGTTCATAATTATGTCCG